>PANM01000009.1 GCA_002708385.1 Methanobacteriota archaeon
CGAGCGCTGATAAGGGTCATTACAACCACAGCTTCTCGAGTAAAGATCAGTTTCTCACTAAGGAGAACTGCCGTAAGTACTGGATGGGAGAACTTCAGAAGGAAATTAGCGATTCCGAATCCTTCTGAGGCGATTGAATGAGCCCTGCCGCTAAGGCATTCACAGATTGGGGATTGGATTCAGCGCTTGCTGAAGCAATATCAAGTAAGGGATGGACTACGCCTACTGAAATTCAACTCGAGGCGATTCCAGTCGCCCGTGAGGGACGAGATGTTGTAGGGCAAGCCCGTACCGGAAGTGGAAAAACTGCGGCTTTTGGAATACCAATTATCGAAGCGGCTAGTGCTTCTGGCAAACCTCAAGCAATTATTCTCTGTCCGACCAGAGAATTAGCAGTCCAGGTTGCAGAAGAGTTGAGTTGGTTACAAGGTGAAAGTGGACTGTCAATTCAGACCGTCTATGGTGGAACAGATATTGACAAACAAGCCACAGAATTGCAATCTGGGTCTGACATAATCGTTGGAACTCCTGGACGGGTAATTGATATGTCCAAGAGAGGGCATCTGAATCTATCAGATATCTCTCATTTTTGCTTGGATGAAGCGGATAGAATGCTCGATATGGGATTCTTCCCAGATGTCTTGTGGATCTTTGAGCAAATGCCTGTAAGAGAGCAGACGTTACTGTTTAGCGCAACATTCCCACAAGAAGTTCTAGATGCGGCTGAAGAATTCATGAATGACCCGGTCTACGTCATGAGCGATGACCTTGAAGTAGAGGTTCCTGAAATTGATCAATTCGCGGTTAGAATTGGACGTTCGAATAAACTATGGGTACTTGGAAGACTAATCGCAAATATGGGTGATGATGACCAAATGCTCATTTTCACTAATACAAAGCGTATGGTTGAGATATTAGAAGACAGGCTAGGAAAATTCGGAATGAAGGCAACTGGTATGCATGGGGATAAAACCCAGAATCGAAGGGAGAAAATTCTCGAATCACTAAAGGAAGGAAAGACAAAAATTGTTGTAGCAACTGATGTGGCTGCACGAGGAATTGACGTAGACGGTATAACCTATGTCGTCAATTATGATCTACCAGATGATACTGAATCCTACGTCCATCGTATCGGTCGAACAGGTCGCATGGGACGTTCTGGGCAAGCATGGTCACTTGTCTCAAAGGAAGATTTGGGTGCTCTTGATAAGATTGCCAATACTTGGAATTTAGATATTCCATATGTCGAAGCTCCAGAACTCCCTGATGGAATGGAAAGAGATCCGGTTCGAAAAAGGGATGACTGGTCTGAGGTCACTGACCCATTTGGGATGGTCAGTGTCTCTCTAGGAATCGGAAGTGCCACGATAACTAAGCGTTCATTAGCGGATTGGATAGTTAGTCAAGCCAGAATCCCTGAAATTGCATTAGGTGAAATAGAAATGGAAACCACCTCAGCGACTGTACAAATACATGTGGAAAAAGCGTCGTATGTTATCGACGTTATTAACAAAAGAAAACTCGATGGGAATTCATTAAATCCGACTATATTGGAATTATGAGGGAATTAGTATGGAGTACAAACAGACGCCAAATCGGCGTCTTGACTTATTGGGATTCTTCTGCCCTGTACCAGTTCACCAAACTCGCAAGATTCTGAAAGAAATGAAAGAAGGGGAATTACTAGAGGTCTTAGGTGATGATCCAGAGACTCTACATGATATGCCCGCTCTATGCGAAAGAATCTCGGCAGAATTGATTAGTATTGTTGAAGAATCGGGAGAATATAGATTCCTGATTAAAAAATGAACATGTAAATTGGATGGGTTCTTCAAAGTAATAGGAGTCGTAGGTAATATGAAGGGACCTAGCAATAACGCAGACCTTACAGAATTGTCTGATGTTCCAGCCGACGCTAGATTGCCTACTCAATATGGAGATTTTCGTATTCGTGTTTTCCATGAAGAATCAAGCGGTATGGATCATGTCGCCTTAACCTTGGGTGATATGAGTGGACCTGACCCCGTACTCGTAAGAGTTCACTCTGAATGTCTAACCGGTGATGCATTAGGTAGCTTGCGCTGTGACTGTGGACCTCAATTGCAAACCGCTCTTCAACGAATTCATGAAATTGGCTGGGGGTGTTTGCTTTATCTAAGACAAGAAGGTAGAGGCATAGGACTTCATGCCAAAATTCAAGCTTACAATTTGCAAGATAAAGGAGCAGATACACTCGATGCAAATTTACTGTTAGGACATCCAGCAGATGCTAGAGACTATGGCATTGCTGCTAAAATGTTGAATGCAGTAGGAGTAAATCGAGTTTGTCTATTGACAAACAATCTAGACAAAGTTATTCAATTACAGGAATTTAACGTAGATGTGGTTGAAAGAATGCCTTTAGTTGCGGGAATAACAGAAGACAATCGAGATTATTTATCTACGAAAGTGGAAAGGATGGGGCATTCAATTACCGAGGATTTTTTTGAAACCTAAAATCATTCAATCTTGACATTTTTGGGGCCGTGGCCGGGACTTGAACCCGGGCCGGCGGGACCACAACCCACCGTGCTGACCGCTACACTACCACAGCCGTATGTAGGCTTTCGACCAGCAAACTATATTCAAGCGTTCCGAGTAAGCAGAACAAGACCCTTGAGACCAACGGATTGAAGCGCTACCTGCTACCGTTGTTAGGTTATGAGCCGGCGCGTAGGTCTGAGTTTAGCACTTGCTACCATCGCTATCGTTGCTATCTTTGCCCCATTTTCTGTTGCGGATACTGTAATTGAATCAGACAAAATTGAGTTGCTCGAAGCGGGTTCTTTTGAAGACTCAAATGAATGGGAAATTACCTCTAAAGCAGCCTTCTCCCAAAACCCTGCAGACCATAGCATAGGTATGGTGGCGGATGGAGAGTTGTCATTTTCACATCATAGACCTAATAATATCCAAACTCATACTGCATGGGCAACATACAGTGTAACTGATTCTAACTTTTCTTTAGGATCACCAGATGGATCATACACTTGGTCTACGGGACCTGACATAACAGTTTCAGGATATTCATTCAATACACTTGAGGATAAGATATTTGCAAATGCCTCTTTGATTTTGCATATTTCCATACCCGATGCCTTACCATCTGATGAAATTCGAATAACTATTGAATCAAATGGACCTGAAAGGCTGGTAAAAACCATTACACGTACATTTGGACCTATCAATAGAATGTCCACTCCTTTGGTGGAAAATATTGATGATTTGCAAGCATGGTCATGGAACGATTTAGGAGATTCGTCAATTACATTAGATTATGTTTCAGATGGTGCACCTGATGACTCAGAAATTAGGGTGGACGCTGTAGGGATTCGGGTAAAATATCACCAACCATGGTATTCATTTGAAACAGTGAAAGCAACAACTTCTATTCATGGCCAGAATATGCCCGTAATCGATTTCGGACCTTATGATGGAGTTGTAACGGGTTTAGTACCAGAAACCTGTGGTTTAACACCAGAAACCAATTTAGAAGGAATTTGGGAAATGACTGTCGAAGTTCCATATGGCCAGCAATTAGGAAGAATTCATGTTTTTGGAGAAGGTAATTTTACAATCGAAGCTACACCACAAGGAGAAACCGCTTTAGAAGAATGGAGAACATACTCTAATGGAGAGTTACTTGAGCATAATAACAAAACAAATTCCATCCGAATAACATTATTCGATGGATGCATAAGCTTGCTGAGAATGGATATTAACGACCCTCATTTGGTAGTCAAAGGCCAAATTAGTGGCTTTGTCGATGGTTTATCTCAAGAATACAGTAACGTTAGATTTGCCATTGGAAATAATTTAATCAATGAAATTGACATTGACACTGGGACATTTTCCTTCAATGTACCAATTGGTTATGCCTTACCTAGTAATGGTGAGGCATTAGATTTTGGCATAGCATCTAGGTTCCAATGGACTTCAAATGGTTTAGCAGAGAGTACAGTTATCCATATTGAAGATATTTCAATTGTAGGAGGGTACAATCTTGTTTGGGACAGAGATGTTTACTGTTCATCACCTCCAGGACAAGAGCTAGTGGAAGACGAGGGCGGTTTACTGATTCCTATGGCAAGTAGATGTGAGGATGACCTAACTGCTTGGCAAGACCTAGAAATTAGTGTTACAACCGAATCAAATGAGGTCGTCTCAGCCTCTATTTTAGCAGGAAATATCAAAATCCAGCCTCTTCCAGACGCTAGCGGACAAGAAACAATACATATCCAAGTCTTCGATGAATCTGGAAATGTTTGGACTGGAAGTTTCCTTGTGTTAGTTCAAGAAATAGAGGATGCTCCTGAAATCGCAGGATTACCCGTCTTGACATATGTAAACCTCGGTGAGTCGAAAGTAATTGATATTGAAATCAGTGATCCTGATTCCACTGATTTAACCATATCAACCTCAAGATCATGGGCAAATATTGATTCATCTGGTGATTTACTACTTTCACCCGTAGAGCCTGGAGCTCACATTGTTGAAATTAGGGTGACAGACGGACAATTCATAGAGGTTCAAGAGCTTGAAGTGATTGTTACCGCTCAACCAGATCTTTTGATTGAAAATATAGAGATTTGGAAGGGTAGTAGTCAAGTTGAATCACTAGATGAAGGAGATGTTGTTCAACTGAAAATCTATGTTCGTAACCAAGGAAGAGGAATAGGTAATTCGATTGAAGTAAGGTGCTGGATTGATGATATGCTGGTTGGAACCGCAAATATTGAAGATATAGTACCTGGTGGTTTGTCAATTGCCACTTGTGATTCTCAAATTATCACTTCAGGAACGATATCTATCAGAGGTATGGCGGATAGTATCGATACAATAGAAGAGTCAAACGAATTGAACAATGAAATGGTGATATTTATGCAATCAGAAGGAAGAGAAATAGTAACTGATGGGGATTCTCCATACAGAGGCCCAGCGATAATTATAGCTTCAATTGGATTAATTGTTATTTCCGTCCTTGCTTTACAATTTGGGCCAGGGCGAATTAGAAAACCCTATCAAAAACAATAGTCAAATGTTAATTTCTTAACATCTTGATTTTTGAATGTAAAAACTTCCGTACGGCTGATAATGCATAAAAATCAGGGAATCATTAAACCATGAATGACTGCCAATTCAAACTATCGCGCTCTCAATGGGAGCCGATGGTGTGTGTTTGCGATGATGAAGTTAAAGGTCAGAATAGAGACTGACGAGTGGGTTTACGAAGAGCATGAATTTCAGTAAACTCATTCTTTTTGCCAGGTCTGTGGATAAATTCCAGGTTGCATCAGTACGACCTTAGGCCTGGCTACTTCCCCGTGTTTCATCGATTGAATCTTTTTTGCCCCGGAGTTGGTTTCTGCTATGGCTACCGCCTCGCCCTTCAAACTCTCTAGAACCACCAAATCTCCACGTTCAATTTCATCATCAATACCGACAATACCAGGTCGGGCTAATGCGGCTCCATGCGAGATTGCAGCAGCAGCGCCGTCTTTTACAATAATTCGAGGGAAATGGCCTAGAATGGACTCAACAGGAGCGATTAATCTTCGTAGCGCTCTATCGTCATCATGTTCTTTCCAAAGGAATACAGCATCTGTCAACTGTTGCATGGAACAAGCATTGGTTTGATTGAAGGAACCTGTTTGATCTCTATGTAATTCGGTTAATTCACAAGAAGTATCCAATATCAACCCAATATCTCTAGCCAATGTCCTGATGTAAGTCCCAGCATTACAGGAAATTAAAATCGAAAAAATGTTTGATTCTAAATCTGAAGCAATTATATTCATTTGATGAATTATACGAGTTCTAACACGGACTTTAACAGCGGATTCCAAGGGAGGGACATTGTAAATTTCTCCGGTTAATGATTTCAATAATTTTTCAAGTTCTGTTGCATTTATCTGACGACCAAGTTTTACAATTGCTATGTATTTTTTATCTCCAGTTAAGACCATTTCAGTCAAACGAGTTGCTTTTCCGCATAGCATTGTCAGTAGTCCAGTTGCAAATGGGTCTAAGGTTCCTCCATGGCCTAATCTTTGTATCCCCAACATCTCTCTAGCCCAAGCAGTTAATTGGTGGCTAGTCGGCCCTCGTGGTTTATCCACTAGAATGACTCCTGCATCCAATAAAGACTCAAGATTTCGTTCATAAGGATCGCATCCAAATTTTACATCTGTTGTTGCTGATTCGTCAAGGATTAGCATATCAGACCTCCCCCATTGCTGAACTTACTTTGGAAAAAACTTCTTCGGCAGAGAGATTATCTGCATTTACCACTAAATTGTAAGGCGTCATTTCATCAAGATCGATATCGTATAGTACACGATATCTCTCCTTATCTGCATCCTGTCTAGCAGAGGATTCTGCTAGCCTGTGTTCGAAGGCCCCACCCTCTCTATTTTGAACACGTCTCGCTCGTTCTTCATCAGAGGTACTTATCCAAACTCTAAGACATTCTATCTCAAGTTGCTTGGCCCACCACCCTGCCAGTCTACTTTCGATAATCTCTGGTCCAGCTTCGTCATTCATTGAATCTTGGAGAAGTCTGTCAAGAGATCTATCTACATTCAAATCTTTCTTGCAGAGTTCACTAAATTCGACTACAGATAGACCTCGCCTTTGGGCTTCTGAACGAAAAACTTCTCCACCGTTTAATGACCTCCAGCCAGTTGATTGCTTTATCTTCCCAACCAATGTTGAGGTGCCACTACCCGGAGCCCCACTGATGGTAATCTTGAGCATCGCCTTACCTCCATTCATTACGACAAATACTACAACGTAATCGTCCAGAACTAGTTCTATCCACTAATGTAGATGAGCAATCTGGGCATGCAGTACCTGATTTTGGAGGAGCTGCATGAAAGTTCCCCCCTTTTTTGGATTCTACATTTCCTTTTTTCCTAGGACCATCGCGTGAACGGCGTTGACCCCTACGTGTTTTTATTGACGATTTTTTATCTTCATCTTTTAGTAAATGAAGTAAGGGCTCAGGAATAGGTAAACCTTCCAAAACCAAGGGATGTCTTGAAAATCTGACTATTTTGATATGTCTGTCAATTATTCTACCGAGGGGAGCACTCATTGCAATATATGTTATAACCCAGGCTGGAAAAATCCAACAAACCCTATCCATCATACTCCACATTGGTTGCCAGGGAAGACTCACATAACTCACTCTGAATCCTGCTGCAGATCCTTCCATCCAACTAAATATTCCAATTATGAAAACAATCGTAAACATCATTGGTTTCATCATAGATGATTGCATTGCCATTTGGTCTGGCATAATTTCCATCTGTAGTTGACGCATTTTATCCGCTCTAGCAGTGTCACGTTCAACCTGAGCTTCTCGCAATTGTTTGGAAATCTGTTTGTTCCTGTGACCGATGTGGACTTGAGTCATAGGGTCCATGAAAAATCCCCGAATAATTGTATTCACTATCATGATTGAAGAACCAATTATGAAAACTGTTGGTACGAAATATTCCGAATGGAATGGGATAGTAGGTTCGATAACTGTGGCGGCAACATCCGCCATGGCTCCACGAAGGCCTGGATTAAAGGAAATAATCATCATTAATCCAAGTAAAACCAACATTGGAGTCATCATGCCTAACATGGCTTGACTTTGGGCGTCTCCTTGACTTGCAGGTGCCGCCATGCTTGTTCCTCTAAGCCGATGTCAATTGAAGGATTCGGCGCGGCTCACATATAATGTGAGCCGAAATTAACTAAATTGGAAGCTACAAGTTTCACAAGAGGAGGCTCCAACGGATGCCTCTGTGCCACAAACTGGACAAACATCTGGAGTAATGACTTCAGGTTTTTGTAAATCTAAATCATTCTGATTGATATCGTCTTCGATTTCTATAGTCTCCTCATCCTCCGTCTGTTGAACTTGAGGTGTTGAAAGGTCCACATTGCCATATGAATCTGATTCATCTATCGGGTCATTATCTTGATCGATACGATTAACTGAATCTGATTGAGTGTCAAGACCCTCGGTTGGTGGTTCTACGATTTTTCTAGTTGACTCATCAACCCAATCAGGAAGATTGGGCTCTTCGTCTACCTCATCTCCGAATGTAGCTCCGTGGTAATCTTGGGCATCAGCCACCTTGTATTCACTTTCAGAATCTCCTTGAATCTCAAAAACAACTTCTATCCGTTCTTGTTTCTCAATTCTACCAATTGGCCAAGTAACGTGTGTACCCTCTCTTGCTGATTCCTTGCTAAATTCAATCGACCTCTCGCCCGACTGGTTCGAACGTACTGATGATTTTTCGATTACGAATGTACCAGGGACTATGTCGTGTAAAGAGAGATCTTCTAGAGCACTGTCGGAATCATTTTGGAACATTAAAAGAATTTCATACCGCCCCGGACCCGCCGCTGGAAATACCTCTTTTCCAGTTGAGAATCTTCTTCTGCGATGAACCACTCTAATCAGAGGTGCGCGCTTACTAAATCTTGTCGCGACTGGGCCGAAACGTTCCATACTGAAATCTGCCCTTATTGGACCCGCTAAACGCTCATTTTGTGGAGAAGGATCATCGGCATGCAGAGGGTAGCTAATTGTCAATGACTTACCTGGTTGTAATCCCAGTGGGGCTGATGTTCCAACTGTAATTCTCAATGCATGGCCTTGTGAATCGGGGGAAATCATTTCTTCTTCTAGTTGAGTACCATCGACAACTTCTATTCTGTATTGATCTTCTGTCAATTCCGAGCCTTCCATTTCAATTCGAATTTGATTTAGGGAAGGAATATCAAAAATTCCTGGAATATCATCTAATAGACGCATTACATTGATTGGGGCAGAACCTGTATTTTCAATTATCGTTAGGCAGTCTAAATCGGATGCTACGTAAGATCGAATTCGAGAAATGCTGTATTGTTTACTGACTTCTGCGTCCAATATTTTGAAACTCCTTTCCTTTAATTCAATATTACCTGTGGATTCTACATTGGCTCTTGGTAAAATTGAATAATTTATTTCGTGAGTAAAATTTGGTTTATCTATTGCTTCTATTCTCTTTTCTATTGAATCCCATAACCCCTCTGGAGGTATTTCTTCACGAATATCCTCCATCTCCAGGAAAGGTTCCTCCCGACCAGCAATCCAAACTGTAGCACCTGATAAACTGACTACGAACGATGACCGATTCTCAACCACTAACTTACAATGGAAAATGTCTGGCCTATCGTCCTCTTTGGGAGAAACATAGCCGAACTGCCGTGCTCTAGAAATGACTGAGTCAAATTGAGTACGGGAAACTGTTGCCTCACAGGAATATGCTGCGCTAACAGTTCCTGTGGCAAATCGTTGAACAGACCTTGTTGTCACCCTTGGAAGTATCTCGAGTGTGACACTTTCACCTACTGGAAGTCTTCCGATTTTCCAGATTAATTCACCTTCATTAATATCATATTCAGGCCCATCGGATAGTTCGAAATTTTCAGGAATAATTCTTCGAATTACAACATCATTCAAACTAACTGGAGCTATATTTTCTACTGTAATTTTGATTAGGATCTCTTGAGAATGTTCTGAGAAAACCATAGATAGACTTGATTCTTGGGATCTTTCAGGTTCAGTGTCAATATGCTCTCTAACAACCATCATTCTTGGCCCAGAGGCGGTGTAAGGTAGGTTGGTTGATTGTGTCGCATCCAATTCTCTGACATTTATCGCTCCACCTCCTATATCTGTTGAAGAGGTGTTTTGGAGTAAAACCTCAATATCCCATGCTCTGTCTTTTCGACTAGAATTTCTGAGAATTAATTCACCATCTATGGACTGTTGCCTAATAGTACCATCGGGATTTAGTACTGATTCTTCTTTCTCCTTTAGAGTGACATACAATTTATCGCCGGGAATAGCATCTACTTCCGCAGAGGGTCGCAGTTTATTGGATAGAGCGAGTTGAGGTTCAACTTCTTCCTCTGATTTTGCTTGGGACACTTCCTCGTCTGCAAATGCACTATCCAAAGCTGAGTTCCAATCTTTGGTAGTCTTTTCTGTATCAACTTGAGTTTCTTCGATAACCTGTTGATCATCTAACTGGTCCAAAGAAGCAAGACTATCATCGAATGATTGAATGTCAAACCCATCAACATCCAACTCTTCATCTTGCTGTTCTTCATCCTCTTCTTCGATTACTGAGAGCCCAGGTGGTGGAGGAATATTCAATCCGACTGGTGGTGGTGGTGGAGGAATATTCAATCCGACTGGTGGTGGTGGTGGTGGTGACGGAGACTCAAAGTTAGGTGGAAGCGGCGGAGGCATTTCTGTAACTTCTGGAGAAGGCATTTTTTCTGCAAATTTAGAGATATCTTCGNTATCTGAAGCATTATCTCCCTCTACCTCCAATGATAGATTATCCTCATCTTCTTTCTCATCTAAGCCGAAGCCAGGTGGAGGTGGAGGAGGAGGGATAGGGGGCATTCCCGGAGGTGGTGGTGGAGTCTCGGACATGGCGGATGCACCCTCAGAGGTAGGTCGGGACGTGGCTTGGATTGGTTTAACCATTGCTCGCCCACAGTCCTTCGGACTGAATGAAAATACGAATGATTGAATTACTTCTCCTCTCAGCAATGGCTCGTGAGCAATCAAGACGGAACCACTCCTCCAGTAATATTCGTCGTGGGTACAGCCGGTGCTGGAAAGAGTAGTCTTGTCACCGCATTTCAGCGTTGGGCACGATTTTTGCAGGTTGATGTGTTGACAATTAATCTTGATCCCGGTGCGGAAAGGGTACATTATGACCCTGAATTCGACGTGCGGGATTTAGTCTCTTTATCCGATGTTATGGACGAGTATGATCTTGGACCAAACGGTGCCCAAATTCTAGCTGCCGACCTAGTAGCTTCACAGGCTTTAGATGTCTTCGATGAGATTGAAGGGCTTTCAGGTGATATTTTGGTTGTTGATACACCTGGGCAAGTTGAGTTATTCGCATTCCGAGAGGCAAGTAGCCATTTGGTGGAGGTTTTAGGTCAAGGACGAGCTTGTCTTGCCTTCCTATTCGACCCTATGTTATCACAAACACCAAGTGGATTTGTATCTCAGATGCTACTTTCCTCAATCGTCCACTTTAGGCTAGGACTTCCAACAGCAAACTTTCTTTCTAAAGCAGATTTACTAGAACCTGAAGTATTGGATAAAATTCTCGAATGGGGAGAAAATCTGGATGTTTTGGAGGCGGCATTATACGAGGAATCTGCAGCTGAATCAATGGATCAAAATTCCAGTACCTCGCGAGCCGAATTTGCTATAGGACAACTCAGGATGATGCAACATGCAGCAATTCAACCCGGGCTTATACCTCTTTCCAGTGAAGAGGAAGAGGGCTTAGCAGATATGCTAACCTTTGCCCAAACAATTTTTGGTGGAATGGCTGACATGAGAGATGGATTTGCTGGAGATATTGAACATGAGCAACAATAAGAGAAAGGACTTGCTAGCTATCGATGATTTGATTGATGAATTAGATGAGATAGTTGATTGGGCAATCAAATACAAAAATGACGAATCAATCCATCAGGATTTCAAACCCCTTGATGGAATGTCAATAGGTTCAATTTACGAAAAACCATCAACAAGAACTAGAGTTTCCTTCGAAGTAGGAGTGAGTCGTCTTGGAGGACAGCCTTTGACACTACTTGCCAATGATATTCAACTAGGTAAATCAGAATCAATAGGAGATACTGCGGCTGTGCTGTCGCGTTTTTTAGATGGTATAACCTACAGATGTTTTGGCCATGTAGATGTTGAGGAATTGGCTAGAACGGCTACTGTACCAGTCATCAATGCACTATCGGATCTTCACCACCCTTGTCAATCAGCTGCTGATTTAATGGCGATACGAGAACATGCTAATTCAGAGGGACATATAGCATGGGTCGGGGATGGCAACAATGTATTCCATGACCTAGCATTAGCAGGTCTAGCACTTGGTTACGATGTCAAATATGCAACTCCTGTTGGTATGGAGCCTGATTCGAATGTCCTCTCAAGGTGTGAAGAAATAGCCTCGAAGAATGGGGCTAAAATCGTTGGAACGAATGACCCAATAGAGGCTGTCAGAAATGCTTCGGTAATCTATACAGATATTTTTGTATCAATGGGAGAAGAACATATGCACGACAAGTTTGCAGCTTTCGAAGGATTTCAAGTCAACGAGGAACTAGTATCCCACGCTCAACCAGACTATGTATTCATGCATTGTTTACCGGCACATAGAGGAGAAGAAGTCACCGATGCTGTAATTGATTCAAAGAATAGTATTGTTCTAGATCAAGCCGAAAATAGAATGTGGGCTCAGATGTCGATTCTAACCTACCTTTGTAATAATGAAGCATGGCACGCATATAACGAAATGTAATCATATTAGTGCAGCTAGAATAAGACCTAACATTGTTAATGTCATTGAGATTTTAATCATCCGAGAAGCCGCAGTGTCTTCTTCAAGTACAATATGCTTTTTGACACTCAATAAAGTGAACATCCCCGGTGTTAACAAAATAAGTTTAAGTTCATCAAATATACCAATAACAAATGGAGTTAGTAGTGCAACTAAAGTTAGCAGTAAGATACTCCAAGAAACTAACCTTGCTCTTTCAGCCCCAACACGCATTGCAAAGGTAAATCGTCCAAGATCTCCCTCCATATCCTCTACATCCTTGATAATTTCACGGGATAGGTTATACAATGTCCCGATTACAAATAATGATACGGCCCTTCCATTAAATGGGTCAAAGAGACCTGCTGCCCCAAATAAAACCACCAAACCAACAGATATTGAAATTGCCAAGTTTCCTGGCAACCCTTTGTTCTTTAACCCTAATAAAATTCGATCATCTTCATAATTTATGAGTAGACCTAACGCAATTAACCAGATGACTATGGTTGGATACCAATCTGCAAAGTTATCGGTCATATTATTGGCTATTTGGCCTGCTAAGAAAAGTGAAATTACTGAAATTAAACAGGTAAAAATAATCGCAGTAATAGCTAACGATTTACTTATTCGTTCTGAAGGAAGAGGTCTATCTGGACGATTTATTTTGTCAATTTCAAGATCAAGATAATCATTTAGGGCATTCCATGATGCCATGAAAGAATATACGGACAGACCTAATAGGGAAGTGATTTTGAGATTATCATTTGTTGGGAATTCTTCTAGAGTCAGAATTGCTCCAAGGAATACCCCGACTAATCCACTAACACAATTTCCGGCACGGAATAAATCAAGCCAATCTCGAACCGTTCCCACGATTAACCGAACACTATGTCAGTCTTCATCCCTTGCACGCTCAAACTGCTGGAATTAGTGGTTCGGTGGACAATGACCAAACACAAACTGTGTAAACACTACCTCTGAATTGGCCTCTTTGATGACCTACTTTGGCAAAGCGTGAGTCCTTCGCAAGAATATTACCTACCTGATTCATTGTTGCGCCCCATCGAAATCTTTCATTTAGGTGATCAAACACCTCAACTGTATTGGCTGTTCCTTTTTCCTCTAGTAACACCAATACGGCTTCTCGCAATCTACGTGTCCGGGACATTAAATTGCCTCCACTGCAATTTTTCTTGTGGCTAGAACACGGGAATGCAAACCACTCCAGCTAGATGGACTAACATTTACCTCTATCGCTGATCTAGGCATAGGTTGCCATCCACCATCGATTGAATTTACTTTAGAAGAGTTAACTAAATATCCTGAGTTTGTTTTATGTTGGCTAGCAGTAGTCTTGTTTAGACTAGAAAATGACACAACACGGACTGGGTCCGGTCGCTTCCTGTAAATTTGGCGTCTGTCACTGTTTGGGCTTCGGTTCATATTCTGATGTTGCTCGGTTAGCATATCAATGGAGATAGAAGAGTGTAAAGTGAAAGTGAAAGTGAAGGTATGATACAAAAATATCCCTTCCATTGTTTTCAAATACATTGTCTCAGTCGCTGTGCTACTCGCTCGTGTAGTGTAGTTCGGTCCATCATGACGGACTCTCGATCCGTCGACCCGGGTTCAAATCCCGGCACGAGCACCAAATTGCAAATCAATTTGTATTTAGGAGTTAAATCGTCAGAATAGTCATAAATAGACCTTCGTTCGATAAGTAAGGTTCGAATGCGTGTAGATCACGATGTGAAGCTTACCTTTGATGATGTATTGATTAGACCGAAGCGCAGTACACTGGTTTCTAGATCAGATGTCACTTTAGTTAGAGATTTTACATTTCGTCATTCAGAATTAACCTGGACTGGAGTGCCGATCGTTGCAGCTAATATGGATACGACTGGGCTATTCTCGATTGCTAAAGAATTACAAACATACCAGATGCTTACTTGTATGCAAAAATTTTACTCCACAAAAGATTATTCNAACGCTTGGGAAGATGGAGTAAATCCTGAATTTGTTGCCATTACCTGTGGTTCAACAGAGAATTCTTTTGAATTACTTAAGAGAAAAATGGCTACAAATCCAGGTACTAAATTAATTTGTATTGATGTTGCCAATGGTTATCGGGAGATATTTTTAGATTTTGTAAAGAGAGTACGGAAAGAATTTCCTTCAAGCATAATTATTGCAGGTAACGTCGCTACTAGAGAAATGACCGAAGCACTAATCTTGGCTGGAGCAGATATCGTAAAGGTTGGAATTGGACCTGGTTCGGTCTGTACAACTCGAAAAGTCGCAGGTGTGGGATATCCTCAACTTTCAGCCATTGCGGAATGTGCTGACGCCGCCCATGGTTTAGCCGGTCACGTAATGGCCGATGGAGGCTGTTCCAGCCCTGGTGATGTAGCCAAAGCATTCGCCGCAGGTGCTGACTTTGTTATGCTAGGAGGCATGTTTGCTGGTCATGATGAATCAGGTGGTGAACTTGTTACGGCAGATAATGGTAAACAATACAAGTCATTCTACGGGATGTCTAGTGCCAAGGCTATGGAGACTCATTATGGTGAAGTCGCCAAACATCGTGCACCTGAGGGTAAGGAGGTTCGAGTTCCATATCGGGGACCTCTAGATGTTACAGTACAGGCAATTCTTGGAGGGGTTCGCTCTGCATGTTCATACGTAGGAGCAAGGAGAATCAAAGACCTACCAAAATGTACTACTTTTATACGAGTAACCCAAACAACTAACGAGGTTTATCAAAGATTTAATGTTGAAGAATAATCAATAAATTACTGAGGCTCATTAGGAAAAGTCCTACAATATTAAATCCCTGCAAGGCATATGGATCAAGTACTCATAATCGCTGCTCTAGGAGCCTTCATAGCGGCTGCATTAACAGTTCCAGCCGGATTTGGACTTTCTACAATACTGACTCCTTTTGTCCTACTTCTAATGAGCCCGCATGAAGCTGTAGCTGTAGTTGCAGTTGTGCATGGTGCACACAATGCCGCAAAGTGCTGGTCAATGTGGGATTCTGTGGACTTAAGCGCCTTCCGACATTATGGTGTTTGGTTAGTGGCCGGTGCAGTATTAGGCGCAATATTACAAAATCAGGTGTCACAAGAACCTCTATTGATAATTATTGGAACTTTCTTGATTGTTCTTCCAATTCTNTCACTATCTGAGAGGTGGACTGGATATAAAATTCCTGAAGCAAATGATCAAATTGGTGGTTTGGGTTCAGGTTTTTTGGGTGGTTTATCTGGCCATCAAGGAGCTCTAAGGGCTATGTTCCTTACTCGTAGAATACCCGATAAAATGGCTTATGCAGCAACAGCAAGTATTCTTGCTCTATGTGTAGATTTATCACGGATTCCGGTTTATCTTATTTTCAGGCCCGAAGAACTTCTAGCACATNCACAAATTACGTTAGTTCTAGTCGTCTCGGCCATCACTGGAGTTAGGGTCGGGAAAAGATGGTTGAAGTCATTAAAATCCTCATGGATACAAAACGGTGTAATGATTGGAATTGTCGCTAGTGGTGTATTCTATATCTGGCAGGCGACATCCTGATTGTTTAGATGTCCAATACTACTTGTGCCATCCATCCAGGACCTTCAAACGCAGGCACACCCTCAACTCCAGAAACTACCTCACCAGGGCTTATTTCTCTGACTACAAGATCGTGTAGAGTCACAGCCTTTACCTCTATTTCTAATTCAACGTCTCTAGAATCAACCCACAAAACCTGCGCCCGGAGATATTCCTGATCAAGAAATATTTCTGATTCAACCAGCCATTTATCTTCGACGTAGGAATTATAGAGAACTTCTTCCAACCACCTTACAAGTGTTCTTTCGATATCTAATCTGCCAAACGGTATACTCCATTCTGCAACATGGCGTATGTGACCATCCAGAAATTCCTTTCCTGTATCTGAAAGTTGAATGCCTTGCAAGGCAAGGGCTGATTCCCTAAGTATACCCATTGGACTATCTGAAAATGCTCGAAACCCAATATCTGCAGTAGTAGGCATTATCCACCAGGACATATTCTCACCAAAGTTCGGAGTGGGTTATGTTAGATGAAACCTAAGGGAATAACTAGTCGTTAGTACACAATTCACCTTGACTGGGGAAACTGGTTGGATCTTTTGGATTTGTATTCCACCTATTTTCGCATCTATTATTGTAGCCATCACCATCTGAATCTACGAACGCATCGGTTGCATCAAACGGATTAAAGTCGAAGTAAAACTCCCATCCAGACCACATGCCATCATTATCATGATCTTGATGATAAACTTCTGAACCATCCGTCCAGCCATCGCNATCAGTATCCGCAAGTACTGGATCAGTCATATTTTGGAATTCCTCATAATTTGTGTAATTCTCTAAATCGTTGTAAAATTGCCCACCCTTGTTCGTTGTAGGATCAATGTGGCATTCTGCACTTTGTTCATCATCCCACCCTGGGCAATAACGGTTTAGAAGATGGGTCCTATTCAGCCCATCTGAGTCAAAATCTTCAGCACCATCATCAATTCCATCCAAATCGGAATCTGGCATCCTCGGGTCCATTGGTCCTCGAGCACCCAGTGCATCCAAAGAGTTGTTATCAACAAGACCAAGATTAATCGCACGCTCTGATGCTGAGACTTCCCAACCATCAGCCAATAAATCTCCATCTGTGTCATCATCAACTGGATTTGTATCCCATCTGTCTGGAGCTTCGAGGGCGTTCATAAGTGTGTCATTATCAATATCGAAATTAGAATCGGGCATGGAAGCAAAAGAAGGGTCTAGAGCCCATCTTCCATCAGCAGGTATGGAAAACCCTGTTAGGTTCAACTCATGGATGAAATATTTCGGATCTAGGATTCCGTCACCATTCCTGTCTCCTGATGTTTGGAATCCTTTGAGGTAATTATCCCAAACCCATCCGCCTGGGCCTAGGCCACATTCCGCCATGTCTGTACATCCAATTGGAAGCCAATTCTGAGTTGAAATCCAAAGACTATGTGAATTGGTGTTATCTTGGACTGAGAATACTTGCATTTCCCAACCATCTGGTTGACCATCGTCATCAGTATCATTGTCTAGTGGGTTTGTAGGTGATTGCCATGGCCTTGGAATAAATAGAACCTCTCCTCCATCCGAGAGTCCGTCATCATCAGTATCCGCATTATTTGCGTGGGTGACATATTGGTCTTCACCATTAACTACCTCCTCGCCGTCATTTAGACCGTCATTGTCTGTATCAAACATTGAGGCATTGGTGAAGTAAACGCTTCCATTCCATGTGAAACCATCTCGGGCTTCAGTAAAATCCTCTAGTCCATCACTATCAGTATCGATGTTTGAGGTATTGGTAAAAGTCTCGTAATATTCAACTGAATCAGATAAACCGTCTCTATCCGTATCGTATAAACCGGGGTCAGATTGAACGAAAATGTCCCTTACACCTAAATCTACGACTCTAATTGTCCATCCAATTACTTCAATTCCATCTGATAAACCATCATTATCTGTGTCAGAATCAAGCGGATCTGTGGATCTACCATCTGGGTTACCGTCCTCGTCTCTATCTCGAGCATTATATTCATCTCGATTAGTAAATCTTTCATGTTCTTCAACTACTACTGCCAGTACATCTAGCCTACTTGTAACCTCTTCACCAACTTCAACTTTAATTTCATAGACGTAGCCAGTTGTTGGAGTTTTTACTGGAATATTCACATATTCACTATTCTGTACTGTCTTAATCCAAAGTATTGTTTTATTTTCTTGTACAAAATCTCCCAATTCTACTACTATTCTCTCAACTGTTGAGATACCTACTAGTTGGGTAAATCTTACTGCCCCGTCTCCGTCAGCATCATAACCATCAAAATCAGGGTCATGCCTCCAGTCCTCACCATCTGCTGGATGTAGGCCGCTATGGTATTCCCATCCGTCGGGCATTAAATCGCCATCAGTATCATCAGTTAGGGGGCTTGTGAAATTTATTTCTCCCCAAGTGTATGCCACCTCATATTCCTCAAGGTTGTTCAAACCGTCCTCATCTATATCGCCATATGCATCGGTAGCATTTGCAGGATTTAGTAATGAATTATAGCAGTACTCAAAACCATCTGGCATTCCGTCTCCATCAGTATCCCAATCCCCTGGTCCATTTAGGCGACCGTCTCCATCCATGTCCTGATTGAACCATGTTAAATCTCCTTCACCATCCATGAACTCAGTGTAGGGGGCATCCATACCCAAATCCTCCTCAGGAGGTACACCGCAATGGACCTGTAACTGTTGGTAGCCATAAGCCACTTCGATTCGGTCGGGGATTAAATCCCCATCGCTATCTTCTTCTAGTGGATTTGTATCATAAATTTCTTCACGGAAGTTAGGCAATGAGTCAGGACCTTGTCTGTCAATATCTAGTACAGAATCACATGAATGTTCTCCATTGGGCCCTACAGGTAGTGAGTCCCAAGTTAGACTTCCGATTATCTGTTTCATTTCTGCCTCAACATTTGGTGTAAGAAGTGGGCAACCCCAGTTAGGGTTCAAAGGATCTAGGAGGGTGACTGGACCTTGTGGAGTCTCGATTGTCTCAGTGTACAAAGATTCCCATCGATCGTTGAGCCCATCACCATCACTATCACTAACTGTTGGATTAGTTCCGATTTCAGCTTCCTGTTGGTTGGTGAGACCATCACGATCAGGGTCTCCAAAAGGCCCATTATCAGGATCGGGGAAAGTCTCATTTTGTTCGCCGGCCTCTTCATTATCTGCATTTTCGTTAGTGATATCTTCTGTATTTGGCTCTCCACTATCTAATGGATCAAGACCATTCTCAACTTCCCAGCCATCCTCAAGACCATCTCCATCCGTGTCATTATTTCTAAAATCAGTTCCGTAGAGGGTTTGTTCCATTCTATCCGGCAGACCATCGTTGTCAAGATCTTGGCCTGAAACTTGCATTTCTGATTCAGAAATAACCACATCAGAACCCGCTGGGTCAAATCCTCCATTTTCTGTTGTGGATAGCCCAGCATCGATTATGGTGTAGAAGCCAGCAAGGCAAAGTGTTGCGGCAATTGCAACGACAGCGTATTGATTGTGATTTAGAGCCAAAAATCTCACCGACCCCTTACGGGGTCGTTCCGATGACACAAGTCATGAATATAATGTTTCAGCGAGACCGCATCAGAAATTTCAATTTGCGATCTCGACTGATGATGATAAAATTACAGATACTACGCCACTGTTGAAGCTAAATTCAATCTTTCCTTGCCTACCAAACGCCCGTTCCCAACATGCAAGTAGTATACCACCAGATACAGCAGGGTGAAAAATACTGGAGAGAAAAATTTCAACCCCTCCGTGTGAATCTATTTCCTCAACTGATTCTACCCCTCCGAATCCATTCATTGCCAAATATCTGCGCCCTATGCCAATCCAATCCTCTGGTTTTGAAACAAGTATGTGCACCCCCCTATCATATGTGGATTTTCTAATTGAATCCGCTAAAGCGGTCCACCACAAAATACGCTTTTCATCATCTATTGGCCAGAAAAAATTCTCCCTTCCCGATTCTAATTTTGTAATGTATGGAAGACAATATTCTTCAAATCTCAAAAATAAATCTCTGTGAAGTATCATATGTCTCTCATTCAAAATCGACCAATACCCATTTGACTCCATTCGCAAATCTTGCCATATTCTCTCTGCAATTTCCAAATCTTCAGATTCCGGATAGGAAATAGGCCAAAATGGTTCAATCATCGACGGACTTGGTATTTCCTTATCATCTAACTCAAGACTTACAATTAATGCATCCTTAGAATTTTGTGACCACACAAAACGATGTCTCTTTTTTGTTGCAATTTCCCAAGCAGAAGCAGTGATTCCAGTACAAATTGAAGTTGATCCAGGGTTTTCGATGATTAATTTAATCTCGTCTTCATCTTCAAGTTTTCGAAATTTACCAAGACCTCTAGTATGCCAATCTAGATTATATTGAGACCAAAATTTAGGTTCGGAACCAGAAGGAGGTTTCAGTATGGAATTTTTTAGCATATATTCCTCGTGTTCTAATGCTGCGTGTGCTAATCGTCTCCCAAGGCTTTGGCCAATTCTTTGCTCTAATCCAACGAACCAATTTTCAAATGAATTAGTTGGAATTAAAGCAGCATATGGATCTAGAGAGGTAGAGTTCCGGTCTTTGAGGGACCCATTGGTCTGGTGGGACCATCTTTCTTTGATTTCAATTTCAGAGTATGATTGTGAAATTTCCCTTCGTAGAAAATCAAACAGACCCATAGTATCATCCATTGATGAATTTGTCAATTCGGTCGAAGGCTGTTGATAATACTTCGATGGGAGGCAAACAGACCATGCGAAAATGTCCTGAACCAAATTCAGGAGAAAATCCAGAGCCATGCACGACTAATACATGTTGTTGGTGGAGAAGATCTAGAACCCATTGTTTGTCAGAAGTTATGGATTCATCTGTAATCCTAACAAATAGGTAGAATGCTCCGCCTGGAGCTTCGCACTCCAGTCCATCTATCTGTGAAATTCTATTCTTGCAATAATCTAATCTTTGCTTCACCCTAGAACGATGTCCTTCTAGCCAATCGTGTTTATCGGTTAAGCCTGCANAGTAGCCGTGCTGGGCGGGAGTAGAAGCACACAAGCGACTTCTCAATAGCCTCTCAACTCCATCACGAACCAACTCTAGGCGTCCTTCAGGGTCATGCCATGCCATGTAGCCAATGCGCCAACCGGGAGCGAAGTATACCTTAGAAACCCCATTTAAAACGATTACAGGTGAAGTTTTCGATCTTGAGGCAATGGAACAAAGTTCGCCTGTGAAATCGAGTGCATCATAGATTTCATCAGCAATAATGGTGCACTTGGGATATTCTTTGGTGATCTCTAGCAAGGTATCAATTTCAGAAGCAGTGACGACATTTCCTGTGGGATTATTGGGGTTAATAAGCACAAGAAGACGAACACTATCATCCATCTTGGCTTTGATGTCTTCTAGATCAATCCGCCATCCATCGTTTGGATTTTGGCGATATTCAATTGGGCTTGCACCATACATCTGAGG
>PANM01000010.1 GCA_002708385.1 Methanobacteriota archaeon
TGCCATGGCATGTAATGATTAGATTCGGAAAGTGGGATGAGATATTGGCAGAACCAATGTATACCGATGGTGATGTATTCCCAGCAACAATTGCTACACAACACTATGCGCGTGGTGTAGCGTATGCCTCCAAGGGCATGGTGCCTGAGGCAGAAGCAGAACAAGCACTGTTCAAGGAAGCCCTAGAAAATCCAGCTCTAGCAGGAAGAATGATGCATAACAATTTCATGTATCAAGATCCAGCAGAAGGGCCATCAATTCTGAATGTTAATGCTTCAATTCTAGAAGCCGAAATTGAGTACAGAAGACAGTACCTCGCAAAGGAAAATGGTGACCACTATGATTTCACAGCAGCCTTTGATGAATTGCGACGTGGTGTTGATCTCTCGCTCAATCTAGCCTACAATGAGCCCTGGGGACAAATGCAGCCAGTTCGTCACATATTGGGCGCGCTACTCCTTGAACAAGGACACGTTGAGGAAGCCGAAGAAGTATATCGTGCAGATATCCAACTTTGGAAAGACAACATGTGGGGCTTGTTGGGTCTCAAATTATGCCTAGAGGCAAAGGGAGCCTCCGAAGAAGAACTTGCAGAAGTAACAGCATTGTTCAATGAACGAAGCTCTCGTGCGGACATAGTACCCGCAAAGACGTGTTTCTGTGCACAAGAAGCGTTGAAAGAGAGCTGTTGTTAGCTACTTAGGACACGTTGAAATTAGTATCTAATTTCTTTGTAATTGTCTCACAATCTTCCACAACTACGAACATTGTATTGTCAGAAGTGTAAATCAACAATTTGTCTTCTGAATCTATCTCTTGATAGGCACAAATTGCATCCATTCTAATTCTCGTCATTCCCATTTCCGTCAAGGCCTTGATCCAGTTGGTCTTCATGGCCGCCGCCGCCAACCCGACCTATTTGATTCAAACGGTTGGTTGGTAGAATATCTCCAGAGAGAATTGTTTTTCGCAGATATTGGAAAACAGTCAGAATTTTTTCTGTAGATTAGCCTCATAAAGGGGAGTCAGGTCGGCGGGATGCTTGGAGGGACAGTTATGGGAGTCATGAAGCACCTAGGTTCAGTTTGGAAGCAGCCTAAGCAAAACATCCCAACAGCAGTTCGCCGTGATAGAATGGCAGGCTGGAGGCGCGAGCCAGTTTTTCAGCGAATCGAGCGCCCAACTCGCTTAGATGCGGCTCGTCGCGTAGGGTACAGGGCAAAGCAGGGAATTACTGTAGTGCGCACTCGCGTAAGGCGTGGTGGACTACGAAAGGGTAAGGTCCACATGAAGAGAAAGCCATCCAAGGCTGGTATCAAGAAAATCACCATGGCTAAGTCCATTCAAAGAATCGCTGAAGAGCGAACAAGCAAGCGCTATCCTAACCTTGAGGTTCTAAATTCATACTGGGTTGGCGAAGATGGAAAGAACAAATTCTTCGAAGTAATCATGGTTGATCCACATCACCCAGCAATCAAGGCAGACAAGCAATTAGGTTGGATTGCTGAAGGAAACAGCCACCGTGGCCGAGCCTTCAGAGGAAAAACCAGTGCTGGCAAGCGTGGCCGTGGATTGTACAACAAGGGTAAGGGTGCTGAGAAACTCCGCCCTTCATTGAAGGCTAACAAGAACCTCGGAAAGTAATCCTTCTCGGGAGTAACTTGATTTCTTGCTTCATAGCGGAAGCCTTCGATGGCGGAGAGCGAAGTCAGTCTAATTCGGGATTTACCAGTCATCCTTCCCGATGGTCGACTGCTTGGAACTGTTCATGATACAGTCATTGATACAGATTCTTGGGCATGTACCCACATATTCGTCGCCGATCCTCCTGCAGACTTAGTCGAGGGTCGAATCCACTTAGCGGTACCATGGAATTGGGTACGTTCAGTCGGGGATGTGCTAGTACTTCGTTGGTTCCCACCAACTCCAATTCCTAAGGATAATTGACGACTAATTAATCCCAAAATAAGCGATATTCTTCCGAACGGAAATGCGATACGATTCAAAAGGTGAGGGTGAACGCCTACGTAATGCGCCGTGGTTCCGCTGTGCTGTTGGTCCTGATTCTTTTGACCTCTTCAGCCCCTGTAACTCAAGCTGATGCAAAAGGGGTAATATCCTGTACACCCGCTAATTTAGCGATGGTACCAGCAAACTGGAACGTAGATGATGGCGCATGTGTTAGAGTAGATCTTGGAATATTATCATCGGGTGATACACTATCGTTTGATTTAAGCACAAATTCCTCTATTGATATTCTGTTATTCTCAGCTAGTTCTATCTCTGTCTACCAAAATGAACAAAATTATCGTTTGGATTCTGTGTGGCATTCCGACTCAGTATTCGAATCATTCCAAGGCGATGGAACGTGGCATTGGACCGCCCCGGATGATAGAGGAGACACCCGATGGTATCTTGTAATCGATAACCTGGCTCACCCGCAAGATCAAGGAAATGGAGCCCAGGGTGGAAATTTAGCCTCGGTCACTCTTGACATAGAAGAGATTGAAACCCCAGTTTTTGGAGTCGTTGACACAATTGTCAGATTGGAAAGTGGAGGGCATTCTGTAGTAGCAGGTCCTATGGTTCTAGATGAAGGCACTCAAGTGAATATTTTCGTAACTACCATGCAAGGAGCGCCAGATATTTTCCTGATGACAAATGCTCAGATGGAATTTTACAATGATGGTACTACTGCTAATGGAATGGATGACAATAATGCAGACATGTTATTGGTAACTGATGAACGAACTATATCATGGTCAGTGAATTCTGATTATGCTGGCCAAGACTTGTATCTCGTCGCAGATAATCGTCCAGGTCCTCCAAGTGGAGGTGCAGGGACTGGATTTGTTGCTACAACTGTAGTAATGGATCTAATTCCGACTTTACAACCTACGATTACCAATGCCTCATCGCTCTCTACAATCGATGTTGGAGCGGAGGTTGTTCTAGATGCCTTAAACACACCAAATCTATCAAATCAAATCGATAGTGAATCCGGCTTCCAATGGGACACAAATGGTGATGGAATATTCGAAACTTCAGGCTCGGTAGTAACTGTAAGTTGGGACGAGCCTGTCGAAGTAATAATTGCCCTCAGGGTAGTATCGAAAGATGATAGAAGTGCCACAGTGTTTCTCAATACCTCAGTTCAAGATATTAGCCCACCCGAGGTCGGCATGTCGGTTAGCGATAACATTCGCAAGGATTTCGATGATGAACTTCTACTTACTGCAAATATTAACGATAATTGGGGTATTTCGAGTGTTGAATGGCTCGTTGACAATGTAGTGATTGATAGCTATAATGATGTCAATTGGCAAGATGGAAAGACTTTCACTTTCCGCTTTGATTCAAGTTATTCGGCTGGTGACCATGAAGTTACAATACGAGTAACCGATAAAGAAGGTCAAATCACCGAGAGAAGTGCTAATGTTGAGTTATATGATTCAACACCTCCCTTAGTTCCCAGGCAAACAGAAGAGGTATCAGTGATTCTTGGTAAGCCGTTTACATTCACCGCTGAGGCAATAGACGAGGAATCCAGTTCTCTGGTTTACTCATGGGATTTAGATGTACAAACCGATAGTGACTTAGATGGAATCAACAATAATGATGTCGATGAAAGTGGTTCTTCAATAACTCAGATATTCAATCAGAAGGGTACATTCGAAGTTGTCTGTACTGTTGTAAATGAAGGAGGCGTATCTACACAAATAACCTATTTCGTCACAGTTAGGTCATCATCTGATGATGGAACTGGCCTCAGTCCTTTGATGATTGGAGGAGGAATATTTCTAGGTTTACTATTTATTATCGCAATAATTGGAATGATTACTTGGCGTAGGATGTCAAATGCAAGACTAGAAGCACTTCTCGAAGAACAAAACGCCGCTGAGGAAGAGAAGCCTAGGGAATTAACAGTTGAAGAACAAAAAGCGATGTATGGACAAGTTTCAGCCACATTAGACAAACCAACATCAATGCCTACGAGTTCAAAGTTTGGACAGTTCGCAACTGGCATGTCAGGTGATTCCAATCCCGAATCAACAGCAGCTGGGGATGATGCAATGGATGATTTAGATATCGAGGCTCTAATGAGTAGTTCCCAGCCTCAGGTAAAATCTGACGTATCCAGCCCGGCTTCTGAACTTCTTGCAGAATTTTCCGATGATGAAAACTCAGTTGCAGAAGAGCCTGTTGAGTTTTCACATGATGACTCACAAGCAATCTCTGAAGAGGTATGGTCTCCTGACCAATCACATAGTGTTGTAGATGAGCCTCTCCCTACACCTCCACCTCCAGAATCTGAACTAGGTTTGGAAGACATAAGCAGCGATGATAACCTACCTACACCACCAGTTCCAGAAAGCGAAACTCTTCCCGAACCACCTGCTCCAGAAGATGAGTTAGAAGAAGAAAAAACTGAGGAAGATAGCAATGAGAATCAACAAAACACACCTCAATCTAGGGTAGTGCAACAGGATTGCAGCCAATGCCAACAACGCTTTGAGGTGACCTTACCAGAAGGTCATGACATTGCAAGAACTGCCTGTCCTTCTTGTGGTGCAATCGAGACTGTTCGTCTATCTTGAACTACCTTGACCGAGTTTCACTAAAATAACTAGGATAAGCTAATTTTTTGACCCTTGTCGCCCAAGACCCTAAATCGCACCTCATAGAGGTGCGGGTATGGAGAACGGTTCAGTGCGCTTGATTCGTCCTCCAGAAAGGGCTAGAATTTCTCTCCCTCTTTTACTGGTAATTCTGTTCTTTCTTCCTACAATTGCTCCATTAGCCACTGGTAGTGGGGATGCTAGAATTGAGTCAAGGGATTTCGCTATTCTTGATGAATTGGAGCAAGTACTCGAGATGAAAGAGCAGGTGATTTCTGGTGACAGTGTAAGCAGTGTCGCTGGGCCTTTGTTAGATCAAGTCAGGGTAGGGGTTCAGGGCACATCGGTAGCTGATCCTTTGCATGATATCGATGAGGCGTTGGACGAGGTCTCTATGGTAGAAACCGCTCCTCCTTCAGTAATTCATCCTGAGCCTTACATCATTCTCACTGATGAGGATAGTCGACCTCCCGGAGAGGTTAGAACAATTTGGTCAACTTTGTTTAATTTGACTGATTATGTAATTTGGACTCGTTATGTTGATGTCGATGGTAATGTCGTTGAACAGGCTGAATCGATTACATTCCTAACCAGTTTACTCTCTTTATTGGATCCAGAAACCGAATTCTTGTTGCATCAATTGGATGTTGATGATGATGGTGATGACGATATTCAGGTTGGACTTACTGTCAACTTGAATGACATTGAATTATCCGGTACTACACTTTCTGCTGCTGTACAATTAGATTACCGAGTCAGTGTGCTTGATTCAAGCACTACAGATACAGATTGGGATAACTTACGAACATTAGAAGTCAGTATTCTGAAGGCATTTGCATATTCTGATGGAGTACTGAATGAAGGAGAATCATACGTTTGGGTAATTGATTCTAAGTTTACCCATACTCCGTACGATTTTACTTTGGGTGTCGGTCTTGAAAGAATTAACTTCGATATAGGTAACGCTGGTTCGGAGCTAGTACTTTCAATTGTTAATGCCTTGACATTTGGAGTCTTCAATGGAGGCGATGAGTCTGGAGTATCAATCGCTTCAATCTCATCCCCATACCAAATATCAATTGACAACTCAGGACAAACGAATTGTCCAGATAGTTATTCTCCAATAGAATTGACAAGCCTACCTTCAAGTGAGATTTCGTGCGGTGTTACCGCAGGATTTGGTTACATTCACTATTCGCCCCCAGATTCTCAAGAAGATAGAGATGTTTGGGAGGTGGCATATATCGAAGCCGCAATCCATCCAAATCGATTAGCCACTATACTCCCTCAATTTGTAGATGTGACAATACGAACAGATAGTACCCTTGCGGACGGAACTGGAAATTTAGGAGAAAACGGATTGGATACACTAGAATATTGGGCAGACGAAAGAGCCGATTTGCATATTCACTTCCATGAGAATCGTTCTGAGGTTCCCCCCGAAAATTCTGATGGCAATTATGGTAATTCGACAGACTCTTCTGGTTGGTTCAGAGGAATGCCTGCGGGTAGTCTAAGCTCTGAGGAAATCGATAGAACATTCACTATGCTAGGTTCCAAATCTCAACCTCAATTACCAGGAGGTCAACCCAGTCGTTTAGGTTTGATTATTGGGATAAAGAATTTCACTAGAGACAATTCACAGAATGTTGACGACCCTAGCCTACCCGTAAATCCGGCTAATCCTCCAAATACACTAGTTTTGCTTCGTTCGGTTCAATCAATAGAATCAGTAGAATACCATTCATGGATGAAGCGAGGCGGATCTGATACAGATCATAGAAGGATTCAGATTATTGCCAAAGAAATCCCAACAGCGATAGTATTCTTTGGCTCTTTTCAATTAGGAGATACAGAAGGTGCAGATTCAGGCCTCGATTCCAGCCAAAATCTGGATTTTCTCTCAAGAATACTCGATATTGCTTTGATAAATATCGTTGACCTTTTCCTTGATATTGGAACAATTCTGAACGACATTCCTTCGGCGACAGTGGATGTTATCGGTGGAGGAGTAGGTGGTTCTGGCGGCTTATCAGGAGAATCAATTAACCTGTTGATGCATGATAATTGGAGGGTAGATAGGGAAGCCCAGATTTTATCAGAGGTTGGCCTACAAATCGGATCAAGCCCACATCCAACAATGCCTGGAGATCATCTAATTTTGTCCAAGGATAGGGAACTAGATGTAGTTCAGGGACGGAATGGGCCTCAAACACCTTTAGTCGAGGTCGCCGCAAGTTTACAGTTCAGCGGCTTAAGCTCGTTTACTCTAGTTGATGATATTGATGAAGATTCGCAATTTTTCTCACTTCATACATCTTCCCAATCTCCTTTCAGTTTCCTCTATATTGATCATGAGCCGTCAAATCTTGAAAATGCTGCACATCAAGGAGTCTGGATCTCGGACATACCTGATAATGTAACGGCTACTCTTACACCAGAATTATCTACCTATTCAGCTAGTTCGATTATCGACAGGATTAGTTACACCGGTATCGAAGGAAACCAACGTCAGGCAGCTCATATCCTAGATGTCCCAGCCGAATTTGTCGCCGAATTTGGAGATATAACGAAATGGTCCTCGTCAACCCCAATTTCAACTATTCATGCACAGTTGACAAATGCGACAAATCCAGTCACGATGAGTGGAGATCATTTCCTCTTCCATCACCAACCAAATGACGGCACTTCGACTATTTCTACCAGAATATCTGGCCTTCAAGAGGTTGGATGGAGAGCCCCAATTGAGGTTGGAGCAAGCGGTCCGCTGGGACAAGGTACTGCCTTCATGACAGTGGCAGGAAACCGTCCAATGAGTATCAATGTCGATCATGCACCAACTCAAGATGAAGGCGGTCTTTCTGCTCTGGTTCTGATAGATCCACTCCCATCCAACATCTCAGTTGATATCCCTACAGGAGAGGATGCTGGAAATAATTTGGTCATACCAGAATTAAACACTTCACAAGGAGTCTCTGGAGTAGCATTTTTCTTAGGAGGCTTTGCAGACTTGGGTCGCTCAGTTAACACGGTTCTATCTGGAGTTACCAGTGAAATATCAACAGCCTCAAATTCTGGAAATGGTTCTTTTGCCTATGGACTGGAATTGACTGCAGATAGTGACTTTGACCTAATTTTTGAGTCAAGTCAAGGAAATGGTACTGCGGAAGAACCCGCTTGGGTACACGGTATAGCAATGAATGCAGCCCCAAGTGGAATTTCAGACGGATTCCATATTAGAGGCTGGATACCAAACTTACCTCCATTGATTGATATCTCTGTAAGTAGAATGCCTAAATCTAATGGCGATGATTGGGATATTGCCTTGGGCTTGGATGGTTGGCTTCCAGCTAGAGGAGAGTTCATCATAAACACAAAGGGGGTGAATGGACAAGATTTGATGCTGACACTTCAAGGTCTGACTGTAGGTGAAGCCACAACCCTTGGAATTGATTCTGAATTCTCTATTTCGGAGACTTCTGGAGGAATTGTTGAGGTTACAACATCGACTCGTTTTGTTCTTTCAAATCGATTAGATTGGATTCATGCTGAACTAATCAATAGAGATGCAGGGGCAAGAACTGAGATGTTAATCAATGACATACCAGAATCTATTGATTTGCAAGCAAGCCTAGGGACAACAGTTTCCATGGATATGACCGTTCCTGAGAACTACAGGAGAGACGGACCCGCTGTCGATTCCATAATGCTGCAGCAGATGCAATGGATGGAGGGTACTTGGTGGCCAGCAACAATATTCCTAACCGATGTACCGGACTCAATCAATCTAACAACAGAAGCGGATTTGGATTATGACATCACCAAGAGTCTAGCATTCCAAGGTACGCCGATTTTGGATTTCTCCGCTTCCGACTCAGGGATGGATCTGTATATCGAAGCAAGTGGCCGTGCGATAAACAATCGAGGTGACATAATCATGCTTGCCGAAAATTTAGCAGATAGAATGGAAATTAAACCAACTTCGGATTATGGGCTAGCCATTCGTAGTGGTGGTGATGGTGTGGAAAGAATTTACCTTAGGGCTACCAATATACCTACTACTCCACCAGTTGTTTTGGAAGAAATGGAGGCTTTGGGTGAAAATTTGCGTAGTGCTACCATCCATGTCGTAGAGGTCGTGGGGCCTTACAGTATAATCGAATTAGAAGACGTTCAGGGAGGGAAGATTGTAGCATCAGCCAGAGCATCGGCTGAGGTTGATGTTCTTGATACAACGTTTGACCTGAGAGGGGTTCTTTTAGACGCACAAACCACAGGTGGAGTGCCTACTGGAACAAGCATAGGAGTTAACGGCCTAGCATCTGATTTGTCACTTCTCAATTTGATACCAGGATTTGAAGGAGATACCCATCACGTTATTGTTCCAGAACCATTTTCATCAGGAGTTTTGACTCTTACCGCAACATTCCTAGGAGGTGATTAACTTGGGATTGATGGATAAAATTAGAACAGCATCCGAGGAATTTGAAGAAACGGATGCTGCTACTGAGAAAGCCCATGAAATTTTACAAATTGTTGGTGAACGTGTAGAGAAGGTAAGACCTAGTAGGGTAATTTTCGCCTCAGTTGCAGTTTTACTTATCCTAAGTGGAATTATGATAATTGGAACTTGGTTGGTTCCTTATGACCGAACTTCGGTTGATGTTGTATACTTACAGGGGCCAGTTGGTCATGTAGTATTGGTCGAACTGGACAACAAAGGTTCACGTTCAATTACCGATGTATCTTTAGAAATTAGATTTCTTGATGATGATAGTAACGAAATAGTGAGGTCTAGTTTTGAGACCAATGAGATTGCAGCTCATACCTCTATTGCTGGGGACGACTTAGAATTGGTCGCTTCTGGAGCCTCAGTTTGGGAAAATTACACTATTGAGATTCTTTTAGAATACTCATATCGTGGTGAGACATATAGTGAAAGATGGANCTACAATGTTGGCGACTGGACTATGGAGATGTTTACTTATGATGCACCAATGCATTTCCTTTAGCACGACCGNAGGTCGTGAATTAGACATACGTTCCACCCTAATGCTGAAAGCCGATTCGACTGGGGGTTGACTCATGGGGCAGAGAATCGCGCTAACGTTGATTGGAATTTTCCTAATTTCTCTAATACCTGCTTCAGATATACAATTCACAGACACAGAGGACACTATAGAGAGATTAGAGCTTGTAGCAAAGAGAGTAGAGATTCCTTCTGATCCTGACTCAATTCAGGGCTTAGGCTCCCCCAAGGTTTCCCAAGGATACGAAAGAATCCGTGAAAATATTGCTGATTCAAGTATTGGAATTTTTACTGAACATGGTCTAATTCCATCAGTACAGTTATCCAAGTCTCTTTCCCAACCTCGGGAAGATTTAGCCATGGTTATCGTTGACGGTAATGAAGGAATATGGGATGCACGCTTAGGAATCGAATCCACGGAATCATTAGAAATTCGTACGACTATTCCTCCCTCCGGATTTCTCGTACAGGGTTCTGCGATAGAATTACAAAATTTAAAACAAAATCCGGTGGTTGTTTCGGTTCACCCCGTCCCTACTGGAATTCTTGTTCATCCACTACTAACTGTGGTGGAGGAGGGTTCAATCATGGTAGAAATTCTCGGCTGGAAGAACGATGAGTTACAGAGGCAAATGGAACCTGGAATTGGACTGGAAGGTTCCCTTGATGAGGTAGCCGAAATCTGGCTTAGTGATCCATGGAGCCCAGAGGAAGGTCGTTATTGGGGGGAAATCGATCTTACCAATTTAGGAATAATGATGCAACATGTAGCGGTTGCATATGTAGCACCCCTACCAGTGCTTGAACTCAAGAATAATAACGCCCGTAACCACATGGGGATAGATTCGGTGGAGTCTTTTTTCATAACCGATATTGATGGTACAGGTCAGATTATCGCTGTTGGCGATTCTGGAATAGACCACGATCATGGCGATTTCAATAATCGTATTGCAGAACGGACTTCTGTCACACCGGGTGACTCCTCTACAGCGGATTTATCTGACGGGCATGGAACACACGTTGCCTGTACGGTACTTGGTTCTGGAATGAGAAGTAGTGGTTCCTATGAGGGGGTAGCCCCAGGGGCTGAATTATACTTCCAAGCTATGGAAGATGATGACACCGGAGCACTTTACAGCTACGGAATCAATAGTATGCTGAACTCAGCCTACAATTCCGGTGCCCGCCTTCATACAAACAGCTGGGGTGCGGGGAGCGGATTCGGTTCTTATTCAACTCAATCTGAGGATGCAGATGATCGCACTTCAACTTGGGACCAATATTGGAATCATGAAGGAATGACAGTACTTTTTGCAGCCGGCAATGAAAGATTCGATGGGGTGTCGCCTCCGGGAACTGCCAAGAATGTCATAACGGTCGGCGGTCACAAAAACCGTTACAGTGGTTCTCCAGATGAGATGTATTACTGGAGTAGTCGTGGTCCAACCGATGATGGACGCCTGAAACCCGATGTGGTCGGTCCAGGGGATGGAGTACGTTCTTGTCTTTCTCAAGAAGCTCAGTCTGTTGACCAAAATGCTTGGTCAAACAACTACTACATCGAATATAGTGGAACCTCAATGGCTACTCCAGCAGTTGCTGGTGCTGCAACACTTGTTCGACAGTATCTCATTGAGGTTGCCAACAGACCTGCCCCTCAAGGTGCACTTGTCAAGGCGCTACTTATCCTAGGTGCCGAAGATATGGGTGTCCGTGATATTCCGAATGATGATGAGGGCTGGGGCCGTGTTAATCTTGTTAATTCCTTGATTCCGGATAGTGACGAGGGGATATTTGTAGACGATAGAAGTCGAATATCTTCAGGCCAAACAAATGAATACACATTTGAAATTACAAGAGGCGCTGAGCCACTCAAAGTGGTTCTGGCTTGGTCAGATTATCCCGGTTCTTCCCAATCTACTAACCAGTTGAGAAACGACCTAAATCTAGAGGTCATTCATCCCAATGGAGCCGCATTCAAAGGGAATGTTTTCAACTCTGGTAAATCAATCGCAGGCGGTAACTTCGATGATACCAACAATGTCGAGGTTGTACTTGTGGATAATGCAGGTGTTGGTACTTGGACCGTGAGAGTTACAGATGATTATCACGGAGGAAGTAGAGCATGGCAATCGTATGCTATTGCGGTACGAGGTGTTAATGTCAATGACCTGAAACCTGAGCCAACATTCTCTCCTGATGTATCGCTTAATCCACCAATACCACAGATTGGCGATAATGTTCAGATTGGCGTTACTGTTGAAAACATAGGAGCAGGTTCAGCGCCAGAATTAGAAGTCATGGCCCGTGCCGATGGTAGCCTGATTTCTACTCAGATTATTTCGATAACGCCAGGTGAATCAGTACAGGTAGAATGGAATTGGACTCCCACTACAGATGGTCTAGTTGATTTATCATTCCATATTGACCCAAATAATTTGGTTGAGGAATCTAATGAACTGAATAACATACTCACGCAGACTGTTATCATCAGTGCCCCTGGTGTTAGGTTAAATACTGATGAATCTTTCAAAACATTACAAGAGGCTGATGATAGTTCTACTTCTTGGCAGATTCTAATGACAAATACGGGACTTAACGAAACTAATGCCACAATTTCTGCCACTGCTCCAGTCCGGATTAGTGATGGAGCTCAATTCGATTGGTTCTACTCTTTCACTTCAAACACCTTTAATTTACTTCAAGCTGAGTCTGTAGAAATTGGATTTACTCTAATCCATCCTGCTCCTCCTCAACCTGGAACTTATGCGATGACCATAACAGGAACAGATGTTGAAAACGATATTCAATCTGAATTAAATGTATATTTTGAGGTTCCAGTTCTTTCCGCTGCAGATGTACAAATTACAACTGGACAGATATCAGTCAGTCCAATCTCTGAAACCCAAATCCAAGTTTATGTTTCCAATGAAGGTAACGGGCCACAAACGTATGATGTAGAACTTAGTTCACCTGCAGGTTGGCATCTAGGTTTGGATTCACTAGGTGCTTTCGAAGGGTCTTCTCATGGCTCAACCGGAACACTTGCTGTTGGGCAAAGTAGAGTTGTTGACATTACTGTGAATCCTCCCGGAGCCATGATTCCAGCAGGTTCTGTTTTTGATGCTGGATTGACTATACATTCTCGAGTTAGTAGTGAATCTTGGTCGGTTCCTATCCCCTTGGAAATTATGGCTATTGACAGAGTCACTACAACTCCCATAAGTGACGGAACCGAATACGAAGTATCTCCTTATGAGACACTCGAATTAGAAATTCAATTTCTAAATAACGGCAATAGGGATCTGACCATGACACCGTACCAGAGGGGCATCCCCTCAGGCTGGTCAATCACAGGTGGAATGCAGACTCTAAATGCTCCAGCCGGCGAATCAACCACCTGGTCGGTAATCCTCCAAGGTAATGGTCTTGCAACGAGTGGAGAGTTCAAACTTAGATTCGCTACAGAAGATGGTTACTCAATAGATTGGAATCGTACAATAGACGTTCTTTCAGCGGCTGTCCCTAGTCTTGCCTTCAATCAGGTAGTATTGGCTGATGGAACTTCATCGGATAGTCCCTTAGGTGTGGGAGCTCATCCGGTTGGNACCAGTTTTGATTTAGCTTGGAAGGTTGAGAATGAAGGCACCTCAACTTGGCGACCCATTACTTCGATTATTGTTCCAAATGATGAATGGACAGCAAATTGCCCCACTTCTCCTTCTACTCTTGCCCCTGGTACGAGTAGCATAATTTGGTGCACAGTATTGATTCCATTATCTGAACAAGCAGGTTCAGAACCCACAGTATCACTTCGTATGGAGGGTGAGGGTGTTGTTGTGGAAAATTCGATAACACTGCTGGTAGATTCAGTCTCTGCAGTGGTTTGGAGTCTACGTGACAATCCAATAGTGAATCAAGCAGTAACTGAAGTTTCTATGACTGTAGATATACAGAATATAGGAAACTCTGAGATTAATCACGTTCTTGCGATAAACGCTCCAGATGACTGGAATGCTTTCATTAATGATGAACTAATTGTCAGACTTAGTCCAGGAGAATCTAGGTCGATAGTTTTCGAATTTACCCCAAACACTGGTAAGGATGGCGCTATAGAGTTGACATTGAAGAATGCTGAAACNATCCAAGATTCAACTTTCACTTTTGAGGTCGAAGTCATTCCAACTTCTGTTGAGGATGAGGATATCATTTCAACATTAATTCCAATCCTAGGTATGCTGTTGTTGGTTGTAATTTTAGGTGGCGGATTCTTTGTATTCCGCCAAAGAGGAGGTGATTTACAATCAATGGTTTCAAGCCAGAGAATCAGTTCAATCACAGAATCCCTAAATCGAAGGGAAAATCAATCAGGCTCTGGAATAGAATGTTGGGTTTGTAGTGACGATATAATTGTTGGCGACGCACTTGCTTGCAATAGTTGCGGGGCTCGATATCATAGGCCGGGACAAGTCGATGGTTGTGATATTCTTTCGGTTGGACGTTGCCTCAATTGTGACGCTGATTGGAGTGAATTAGTAGATGCATAAATCGCGACCCTATGGGGTCGCGTAGCCCGAAGCCCTTAGAGGGGCCGGATTGTCGGGTGTGTGATGAGTAGTGCATCTTCGGCTCGGCTGTTGACGGTTTTACTTGTAATAACCATGCTTTCTCCATTTGTTCAGGCTGATATTGATCCTAGGCTTTCTGCTAGCCCCATGGCTCAGGAAGCGGATGCGGATAATCCGGCAGAATATACCATCACCATTCACAATGATGGAGATGATGATATGGCGGTCAGCCTAAGCACTCAACAGGATGCTTCAAACTGTAATGGATTCACTTCGAACATAGAGCAGCTTTCAGGCACTGTAGGAGGTGGCTCATCAGAACAGGTTACACTTACAGTGTCAGTAAACGATCAAGCAAATGGTGATTGTGAGACCACAGTTCAGGCTACTGCAACTGTAGCAGGAGGGGCGCCAGGGGCTCCTCAGAATGCAGATATCACAGTCACAACAACAGCGGGCGACGGAGGTGGTCTTTACGCGATAACACTCACAACCGATGAAACCGATGTTGAATTTGATGGAACCGATTCAGTCGTTTGGGACGTTGTGGTTGAAAACACAGGCGAACAGCAGGCAAATGTACAATTGGAGATGAATAGCGATAATGATTGCGAATCAGATGACCTAACTGCTGAAGTAGACCCCGCAGTGGTTCAGTTAGATTCTGGAGATACTGAAACAGTTGAGGTAACCGTTGAAGTTCCAGATGGTAGTTCAACAGAGGCTGGACAGCATTGCTTCATATTGACGGGTTCTGTAACTAATGACCCCAACCAAGCTGACAGAGCAGGAGATAACTTAAGTCTAAGTCTAAATATTCCAGAGGTAAAAGAATGTGAAGGTTCACTACAAACCTCATCTCATAATCTTGACCCAGATCAAACAGCAACAAATAGTTTCGAAGTAGAGAATGTCGGAAACACCGAATGGACTGTTCAAATGCAGGCTCAATCACCTGGTACGGACATATCGGGTTGGATAGATTTTGACAGTCCAAAATCAGCACTATTGGCCAAACCTGGAAATTCAGATGATAGTCATATTTTCACTTTCTCGGTAACTCCTGATGATTCTGTAGAAGCTGGCTCACAAATCGAAATCAAAATCCAAGGGCGTTCTAGCACAGATATTGGCTGCGAACAAACTCTCACTGTCACAATAGGCCAAATTCATGATGCTAGAATGAGTCTTAGTACTTCCAAACTTTCCAATGTAGAACCTGGAAGCTCAGATTCAGTAACCTTAACCATAGAGAATCGTGGAAATGGCTTAGACACATTTTCTCTTACTACAATGGACCTACCTGAGGGCTGGCAAATTTCATTTTCTCAATCTTCCATTACTATCAATAGCAAGCACAATTCTAACAATGAAGCGTCTTTGACAGCTACTGTAAATGTTCCATCAAATGCTCTAGCAGGAGATAATGAGGTAGAATTTGGAGTTACAGTTAGCGGCTCAACAACAATTCTGCATAGTCGGGTTCTAACTGTGTCAGTTGCTGCGAGGCACGACCTCACAGCAGATATGCTTTCCACTCAACAAACGGGCCGTTCAGGACAGATTGTTCAATTCCCAATCGATATCAAAAATATTGGAAATATTCGAGACACGTTCAAACTTCAAGTCTGTGATCCCGGTGATCAGACAGGATGTAATCCACCAATGTGGGCATCTTCTTATTCGGACTCCTCTGGAAACTCGATTACTCAAATAATCCTTGACCCAGGTGAATCAAAGAGAGTATTTCTCGATGTGACTGTTGAAGGAGAGGAAGATGCCGATTCAGTCACCATACTTTCTAGAGTGGCTATTTTCGGTACAAGTGAAAAGATAGAACAATCGATAAGTGTGATTGTCTCAAATTATGACTATGGCATGGCTATTTCTCCAGAGATGCCAGGCTCAACTCCCGGTCAATTGAATGTTGTTCTTCCTCCCGGTGGTGTGACCCAGATGAATTTCTGGATTGAAAACACTGGTAACTTTCCCGGCGGTGACAAAGCGGTGATTTCCATGACTGGAATGGAGTCTTCTGTGCTCCGAAGAGTCCTGATTAACGGAGTTGCAATCGACGACAATGTAGTTATTCAATCAGGTGAGAGACTATTGGTCACTATCGAATTAGAGGTTCTTGAAGGAGTGTCAAGTGGGACAACTGGCATTGTCAAAATCAGTACCTCCTCGGAAAAGAATGCCGCTGAAAGCACTAGTATAGACCTTATTTTTGAAGTTAGAACTATTCATGATTTACAATTTACTTTGGAGGGTGAAGACGAACTAAATACTAACCAAAAGGAAAGTGTTGAGTTTATATTGTATGTAACCAATCACGGAAACATTATCGAAACCGTGCAAGTTCTTTCCAGTGACTCTCTAAGAGGTTGGACTGTCAATGTTATAGAAGATGAATTCGAACTCTCTCCAGGAGAATCAGAAACAATAATCGTTAGGGTTACTCCACCCGCTGCAATGGTTCAGGATGACAATTACCGATTTACAATAACAGTTCAACCAAAGGGTATGCCTGTTGCAGGCGAACCAATTGATCTAGAAGTCACTGCAGAAGTCTCATCTGGATTAAATTGGTTGAGTGATGAAAATGAGCAAATCCTGATTTACGGATTAACTGCAATCGGTGGATTATTGGTGGTAGTTTTGTTCTTTAGGTCTAGAGCCGAAAATCGCAGAATACTTCGAGCATTGGATAACGAATCAACTGACTGAGCCGAACCCTTCAGTGAGGAGAAATCCAGAGGTCGAAACTTTCCTTTCTATTGTCTGTGCTCAGCATCCTCAATGAACGCACGGTTATACTTATGACCGTATTTTCGGTGGCCGACTCTGCCGGTCCCTACGGGACCGTCAGGTGTCAGCGATGTCGACGGTCCCAGAAGCATATCTTGCCTTAGCCGTGATGACCCTTGTTGGCATTGGCTTCCCAGTCATGAGCTTCGTCGCATCTCGCTTCTTGAGGCCCACTCCGAGCGCTAATGATAACAACAAATTACGCTCGATTCTTCTTCCGGGTTATGAGACTGATCAGAGTCTATACGTCAGGCGAGAAAGTACCTACGAATGTGGCTCAGATCCAGTAGGTGATGCGCACATCAATTTCCACTTCCAATATTATTGGTACGCTATCATCTTCCTCGTATTCGATATCGCATTCATGTTCCTGGCATTTGGAGGCGTAATTGCGATTCAAGATGCAGGCGGAGATATTGATATTTGGTCAGCGATGATTACCCTAACTGTATTCATCGTCTTGATGAGTCTTGGTGTTTGGCATGTATTCCGAAAGCGTGGTAGAATTTACATCTAAGGTGATTGAATGAGTGAAGAACCCCCAAACTTCTCGGTTTTCAATAGCAGACTTCTTGTTGACACGGTTGGTGATGTAACCGATGAGGCTCTCAAGGCAAGTCGAATGAAGGAAGTAATCGGAGTTCTTGGCGGCCGCCTATTCAATTGGGGTCAACGAAAGTCCCTGTTCCCTCTCCATCTCGGAATCAAATGCTGTGCTTTAGAAATGGCTGCAGCAGGTGCTAGTAGATTCGATGCGGAGAGATTCGGTGTTTTCTTCCGATCTAGCCCTAGGCAGTGTGATGTTCTATTGGTAAACGGACCTATTTCGAAGAAATTTGCAGACCCAATTGTACGACTTTGGGAGCAAATGCCGGAGCCAAAATGGTGTATTGCAATGGGCNAGTGTGCGATTTCAGGCGGCCCTTATTTCCAGTCTTACAATATCCTTGAAGGGGTAGACACAGTGATTCCAGTTGACGTGTATATTCCAGGATGCCCTCCTCGCCCAGAGGCATTAATCGATGGCTTCGGGAAATTACGTGAAAAGATAATCCGTATCGGAGGGCTACCCAGTGAAGTCCGACCGATGAGCGAAGCACCACTAATTATCGGGGATGAGTAAAGGAGGATTCTGAATGGGTAAGAAAATCTCCCCTAAGGCTCAGCAGAAGGCTGCTGAAGAATTGGCCTCCACAATGTCAACTATCGACGGAGTTTCCGCTGAGCTAGATAGCCGTTCGAGCGGCACCCAAGTCCGTCATACAGTAAGCGCAACCTGTACCCCTGATTCATGGAGAGGGTTAGCGCAAATGCTTGCGTCTGAGCATCACGTTGACTATTGTTCAATGATTACCGGAATCCATTGGCCAGAGGCTGCCGATAAGACATGGGAGGTTGTCTATCACCTAATGCGAACTGGGGTTAGGGATCCGGCATCAATAGAAGGCGTAGTGCAACCAAATATCACCGATGCGGAGTCTCTAATTGGCTCGGAAATTCCAATGGAGATTCAAATTAGCATTTCATTACCTGATACCCGAGAACCGGCCGTTGCATCTGTTCAAGACNTATGGGTTGGAGCAGATTGGAATGAGAAGGAAACTTGGGATCTTGTTGGAATCGATTTTGAGGGTCATGAAGGAATGCGCCGCGTTCTCAATCCACATGAAACTCCAGTAGGCTATCATCCACTTCAGAAGCAACACAAGNTGCGTTATCATGGATTTGAAGAAATGTACGATGACGCTCAAGGTTTCATGAGGAAACCAGCTGATGCTGGTAAGATCAAGTAAGGAGGNATTAAGATGGCAGAAATGTGGATTTCAATGGGCCCTCAACACCCAATGACTCACGGACTTTGGACTCTAAAAGTCAAAGTTGACGGAGAAACTGTAGTCGATACCGAACCAGATTTGGGATACATCCACCGAGGCGTTGAGAAGATTTGTGAGGCACGTGATTTCACTCAGATCACTACCTATTGTGACAGACTATGTTACGCCAGTGCAAACACTTGGTCTCACTCTTACATATACGCAGCAGAAGACCTACTCGGTGTAGAAGTCCCTGAGCGAGCTGAATACATTCGTCTAATCGCGGTCGAATTACAGAGAATCGCTAGCCACCTGATGTGGCTTGGCGCATACGGTCCGGACATTGGTAATCTTTCGATTATGGTTTGGTGCCTGCGTGAGCGCGAGATGATGATGGATTTACTTCAGGAATTGGGTGGTTCAAGAATGCATTACAACTTCCCTAGAATAGGAGGGGTAAAGCGTGATTTACCACATGGATTCTCTCAACGCGCTCAAGCAAAATTGAAGCTTTTCCTGAATCGAATTCAGGAGTATGAAGCCTTATTTGACGAGAGCACAGTATTCCTTGTCAGAAGTCAAGGAGTCGGCTACGCCAAGCCTGAAGAAATGATCAATCATGGCGTCAGCGGACCTAATGTCCGAGCTGCTGGTGTAGATTACGATGTTCGTTGGGCTCACCCTTACTCTGTTTACAGCGAACTAGACTGGCAACCTTCAGTTGAGCGCTCTTCAATTAAGGGTGCAGACTGCTACGACCGTTATCGAGTCCGAGTTGAAGAGATGCGAATGAGTGCCTCGATGGTGCTCCAAGCACTCGATAAGATGCCTGGCGGCTCAGAAACATATCACGAGCCAGGTGATCCAAAAATTCTCGCAAAGGCACCATCCAGGGCCCCAGAGGGAACCTATGGAAGTCACCATTTCGAAGATAGTCGAGGCGAATCCATGTTCTATATCGCAGGAGGAGGAGAAGGTAGAGGAAAGATGCCTTACCGAGTCTCAATTCGTTCACCAATGTTCATCACAATTCCTTACGCTGCAAAGTGTATGATTGGCTACAAAGTGGCCGACATCCCTGCGATTATGGGTTCATTCGATCCATGCATTGGAGAAACCGACAGGTGATTTACTATGGCAGGGACTAGTGATTGGTTAGACATCCGAGGATGGATGGAATCTATCGTTGGATGGTCAATGGATCAAGTCCATGACTTATTGCCTTCAAGTGATATCGGATTAGGTCCACTCGGGTCAATCAACCCCCAGAGTGGATTCAGTAACATCCAAGGGGCACTAGAAACATTCCTATTCACCACAATCATGTGTACGATTGTCTTTGCAACAATGATGCTTACATTGATGGTTGTACCTTACATTGAGAGAAAATTCATTGCAAGATTGATGGATCGATTGGGTGCAACAACTAGTCTTCGAAGTTTATGGATTGGTGAAGGACATACAACCGCAGGCCAATGGTGGAATCAATTACCCTTTGGCATAGGAGCTCCAATCGGATGGATTAATGGAATTTTAAATTCAACATTTGGAAACAAATCAAAGCATATTGCTGTAGATCGCGTTCACAATCGAGGCTATCATGGGATATGGTTCCTTTTCCCAGGTTTCTTCCAGGCATTGGCTGATTTCCTCAAGTTCGCAACCAAGGAACATATGGTTCCAACCAAGGCTGATAGATTAGTATTCGAAACAGCCCCAGTAATCATAATTGCAACTACAATCATGGTTTATGCTTTCATCCCATTCGGGCCACACATTTGGGCTGCTAACTCCGAGTTGTCATTGGTATTCATGATGGCAGTGTTTGGCGTCGCTCCGCTTGGTGTATTCTTTGCTGGATGGTCGTCAAACAACAAATATACTCTCATTGGAGGAATGAGATCTGCAGCACAACTCACCGCCTACGAAATACCTCTATTGATTAGTGTATTAGCAATTGCAGTTATTTCAGGTTCTTTCAATATTCTAGAAATAGTTGATTTCCAAATCGAGACAAGTAATACTTGGAATCTATTCATTATGCCGTTAGGGGCTGCATTATTCCTAATCACAATGATCGCCGAAGTTGAGCGAATCCCATTCGATATGCCTGAGGCGGAGGCGGAATTGGTTGAAGGTTGGTGGACAGAGTATGGCGGAATCCGTTGGGGACTTATGTTCGCAGTCGAAATGATGCGTGCCTATGCGGCTTGCATCCTTTTTGCACTATTCTTCCTAGGCGGTTGGCAATTACCATTTGAAGACACTTTAGTCGGTCTACCATATGTCGGTGTCGTATTCGAGTTGTTAGCAAATGCTACACCAGGATTGGTAGTTCTACTACTCAAGGCCTACCTAATGTTCGCCTTCTTTGTCTGGGTTCGTGCTTCNCTACATCGCGTGCGAACAGATCAAATTCTTGAATTTGGATGGCGCTGGTTACTTCCAGCTTCAATGATCAACCTGGCGGTTGCAATTTGGCTCCGTCTTGAGGTATGGGATAGTACAGCATCTGGTGGTTGGCCAGTTTGGGCAGTACCAGTATTGTTTGGCTCTTTCATTATCGCATTCATCGTACTTGCATTAGACGAGGATGAGGAGACGCTGGAACTTAATCGCAGAATGTATCATACTCAGACTCTCGAAAAGGCCAGCCCAGGTACACACAGAGATTAGAATGGAGGTGAATAAATGGACAAAACACAACAGTATAACACTGGACACCCACATGCCGCACCGAATTTCCGCAATTTGATTATTAAGCCAATGTGGATGACAATGAAAACGGCCTTACGAACCGTTCCTTTCCTTGGTCGTCTTGGGCTACTAAAGAACAACTATCATGGTCAACAAATTTCCATGACCGATGATTTTACCCAAGCAAGAATTGGTGATGACCATCTTTCAGAGGGCCACACATATTCTGCCGATAGAGAATCTACGGATTTACTTCCTTTCCTCGAAAGGCCAGTCACAGTCATGTATCCATATGAGAGGCTTGAAGATATGGAACCGTGGCTATTTGTACCAGGCAATTACAATGGCAGAATTGGAATTGTTTGGGAAACTTGTACCGCCTGCAAGGCATGCGTAAAGGCTTGTCCAAACGACTGTCTTCACATGACTTCAGAGGTAAGAGTGAACGTGCTTGACCTTACTGAGGAAGGAGATGAATGGCACGGTTATGGTTCTGAAGTTGAAGCAGGAGGATACGCTGCAAAGCCTAAGGATGAATTCACAGAAATCGAGGAATTCGATTTAGTAAATGAGCACTCAGCGGCTCCACAGCAATACGATTTTGCTGAGGTAATCGATATTTCGGGAGACACAGCCACCGTTAGATGGATGGATGGTTCAGGCATCGAAGATATCTCAACGACAGAACTAAAACCGGCTGAAACTGATATTGTCAGCGGTCGTATAGATATCGGCCGATGCATGTTCTGCGGATTATGTGCAGAAGCATGCCCGTTCGAATCATTCTTCATGACCAATGAGTATGATGGAATGTCTGGATACTCTCGTGAAGACCTTTGGTTTGACGCAGACAGAACTCGGGTTCTTCCTGCGGTTCATCAAGAGAGGGTCGACATGGAATTAGCTAAGCGGGCAAAGAAAGAGAAGAACAAGCTCGAAAGAAAAGCTGCTAGAGCTGCCAAGACGGCGGAGGCTTGATTCGAATGACAGTGGATTTCGAGGCAGTAGCGTTCGTCATTATGGCGCTCGTTGCAATCCTCGGGGCTCTCGGATGCGTTTACGCGCGCCGAGTTGCACATTCACTTCTATCGCTAATGATGACCTTTTTTGCGGTGGCTGGAGTTATGGTTTTGGCACATGCCGAGATGTTGGCTGCAATCCAAATCCTTGTTTATCTTGGTTCCGTAATGCTGGTGGTTCAGTTTGGAGTTATGCTAACACGTCGCCAAATACAAGAAGGTGATGTAGAATGAAGGTAATGGGAATCATCGCTAGAGCTGGTGTCTTCGCATTTGTTTTGATTCTACTACAAGAAATGATGGATCACCCAATGTGGAGTGAAACCGCTGTTGGGGCTCCAAGCACAGTCGACTTTGCGGTTTCAATTCTAGATGAATGGGCGCTTGTGACCGTTGTTCTTGGAATCTTACTTTCGATGGCTATGATTGGTGCATCTTACCTAGTTCGCGACGAGCGCCTCGTCAACCTGCTCTATGACATGGGAGGCGATGAGTGATGATTGAAGCAAGCTGGATTGCCGGTCTTGGCGTTATTCTGTTTGGTATCGGGTTGATTGGAGCATTCAGCCGAAAGAATGCTATCGTCGTTTTGATGTGCATTGAGGTCATGTTGAATGCAGCCAATCTCAACTTCGTAGCCGGAGCCATGCATCATGGCTCAGTAGACGGATGGGTATTCACTGCTGTTGCAATCGCAATAGCCGCCGCAGAAGTCGCAATTGGACTCGCAATCCTACTTTCCTTGTACAGTACACAGGAAACAATTTCGCTCGACGAAGCGACTTTATTGAGAAATTGAGGTGATGAAAATGGGAGAAAACAAGCAGGAGTGGGACAGACTACTCTTCATTCTGCCGTTTTTGGCAATCGTACCATATCTCTACAGTACTGGGGAATCGTCAACCGATTATTGGTGGCTAATTATCGCCGCACCTTTGCTTTTCTTCGCAACAATTGCAATCGCAGGTCAGGTTTGGAACGGGGATGAATTCTGGGTAAATCGCTTGAAGGAAGGAGGAGTCTTAGGACTTGGAGCCCTCAGCGTATCTCTTTCCGCTTCGATTTGGCTGATTTACGATTATCTCAATGCTCACGGTCATGTTGAATCTGGAGATCCATTCAGTTGGTTGACCTTCGATGTCCTAACCTACGACTCGGAGGGGTGGTCGATTGCCTCTTCAGGATTCAGTGGAATCGGACTAGGAATATACCTTGATGCAGTTAGCATAATGCTACTATTTGTTGCCACTTTCCTCTGCTTCCTTATCTGTTGGTTCGCAATCGGATACATGACTACCGATTCAATCAATGATAACTCAAACCATCGCTTCTTCGCCGAGTTCGTTCTCTTCAGCATGGGTATG
>PANM01000011.1 GCA_002708385.1 Methanobacteriota archaeon
TATTTTTCCCGGCATCATTCATCATTCTGTAAATTAGATATGATTTCCATCAATTGGTCAATTTTAGACTCCATATCCAATATCAGCAACACAATTTTTACTCCCTATCAATGCACTCTTTACAGAGGAGCAAACTATTCTTTTTCTTCTCTGAAGTAGGGTTTTTCTTTTCATCCGACCCGCCAGCGCCTAATCCAGTAAAACTTGGAGACACACCACTCTCTGCCACTGCAACAATCGCAACTACTGCAACCCCCACAACAACAGCTCCAACGGCAACTTGTCCCAGAGTCTTTGCATAAGCTTCCACAGGATCATCGCCAACACTTTGACAGTCACTACATATGTGTGCCCAACACCCTCCACTTTGACAATTCCATGCAAGTGATTTATTTGGCTTCAAACACTTATCGCAGGTACCTTTCGAAAGAGCAACTTCTGGGCTTTTGGTGAAGATTGCTATCAGACCCCCTAGACCCACTAACCCCATTATTGACTGGAGAACGAAACTCCCATCCATACCAATCATAACAGCTCCAAATATTGCAAATAGTCCTAAACCAATTCTAGTGTATCTCTTCCGTTTCATATCTTGTTCTGTAAGGTTCTGATCCTCGAGAAGCCTGACCATTTTTGGGTCGTAACCTGCACCACCCCGGAGTTTTGGTTTTATTCCATTCAAGAGGTCCAACTCACCAGCATCAAACCAGACGGTAGAACAATTATTACAAGAATCAATGATTACTTTTTGATAATTCGACACGCCATCAATTAAACTAATTCTATCTTTAATTTCATCTGGTATCTCTAACTCTATCTCATCCATCTCTGTTCTACACAAAGGGCAATTACAGGCGCCATAACTGAGTGAGGGACTAATCGAATAATCTTTTTTTTGTTCTAAATTATTCCCCGAGCCGAACACCATTTCCATGGATTTTGCAATTACTCCTACACCCCAACATTGTTTGCAAATCAATAAATCGACACCATCTATTTCGCCACTAGTCTCAATATAGAGCTCGACATTACATCTCGGACAGTCGTGTCCGCTTAACTCACTCATGATAATTCAACGTAGAATTCATTGATTAGAATTATCCCGTCATCATTCATCATTCTGTAAATTAGATATGATTTCCATCAATTGGTCAATTTTAGACTCCATATCCAATATCAGCAACATATGTTCTTCTTCACGGCGAATAAGAGCCGCATTTTCTCGCCGCAATTCATCAACACGCCCCTCGCCAACCACTTCTTCCAACTCTTTCCGACGCCCTTGCTCGTTGGCGAGCATGGTTTCCAACTGACCTCTTCTGGCTTCAGCGACACGAAACCTCTCTTCTAATTCTGCCAAATCAACACGCGCCCCAGACCTTGAGCGAACATTAACCAATTCACCATCCAATGCCCGAGCACGCTGTCTAGCCATAGCGAGCTCACGCTCTAATTCACCCAATTCTTCCCACATTGAAACAACTTCTTGGACTAAACGATCCTTAGGGAATGCATCCAAGTGGGCCAACAAATCCTCCTTTTTCATTGGAGTGAATTCCAACGCCTCATCGACGCCGACTTCTTCTGCCGCCACAACAATCGGAGAGAATCCTGACCTCGACACACTTCAATTTTGAGGACATATCAACCCAAGCATAGCAGGTTAATCACTCATTTTTGATTCGCGAAAGCCATCCGTGTGGGTTAAAACACAAACTTAGGTCGCGTGGGCTATGAAGGCATACCGAGCCGTTGGTACATTCCGCAATGGTAGAACCAACCAGAACTACACCCTTGACGTCGTTGCAAACGACGAAGATGAGGCCAGGCACCTAATTTACTCTAACTTTGGCAGTCGTCATGGAACCCCTCGCCGATTCATCAATATCGACACACTTTCCAAAATTAACCCCTCAAAATCAACCGAAGCTCGGGTCATTGCGCATTTCCGCGACACAATCAGTTCCGAAGAGGAATGATTGTCGAACTATACGCCTCTTTGGCGACACGAGTGCGCAAGCGTGAAAGAGGATAGCAAGGAGCAAAGGCCGTGCTGAAGAAGACAGTCATGCGCCAATACTGGCGTATCCAGCAGAGCCAAACCCTAATTTCGATGGGGTTTTGGTGCACAACATTAACTCTGTTAATCTGGCCTTTAGTAAGTTGGCGCTTTGAAGAAATGAATACATTGATGGGCATTCCATCCACCTATCTAGGTTTGATTGGTATTTTTACAGGAGTCTTGGTAATTGTTCTATCGATTGGTTGGATGTATGACGTCTCCTTTGGATTATGGCGCGAACATCTTACAGTAGTACAGGAAAGAAACCCCTTCACTACTTACAAATTGAATGCACCATTTGGAATAATACTCTCACAAACCAATACAATTCTGAGGAAAATTTCAGAGGAAGACGAAGAAATTCAACGACATTGCGACTTCGTAGATCGTTGGCTTGAATGGAATTCTCAACAAGAAATCTGGCAACGCTCTATGAGCTCGTGGAAGACAATTGTAGGTGATGAAGATCCGTACTTACAACATCTATCAGATTCTGCAAGAGAGAATTTGGAAAAGGCCGCTGACGATTTACAAGAGTTCTGAACTCAGTGATATTATGGCCGTCGAATCTATCTGGGGTGTTTACCATGCAGACGGAGGATTACTCGGAGAATTACGTTACGTAATGGGGGCGGCATTCAGAGGAAAACATTGCTCGCTTTGTGATATTACTCACAGCCTAGCATGGGAAAAAGGAGAGATGAAGCAATGGCGAAACACTTCAGAAACACCCTTCCATCTTGTTCACCTGAATGAGAGGCCGGAAGAGGTCAAGCAAGCCACGGAAGGAAAGACGCCGTGTGTTGTAGGAAAGACCACTGAAGGTTTTGTTATGTTGGCAACAGATGAGGAATTAACAACATTCGAAGGATCAGTTGATCACTTGAAGAAACATATAGAAGAAAAACTCGTCACTCAATCTGTGAGGGGAAATTCACAATTCGACCCGGTAAAAATTGTCGAAATAGCGAGACAGGCCGGGAAGGCAATCATGGATGTTTACGAGGGCGCGGACGATTTTGAAATAACACAGAAGGGCGATAACTCACCCTTAACAAAAGCAGACATCGCTGCTCATGAAGTAATTGTAGAAGGCTTGCAGGCAATCGATTCTACACCCATCGTGTCGGAAGAAGGAAGAGTAGGCGACCCTCTATCTAGCGACACATGTTGGCTAGTAGACCCATTAGATGGAACAAAAGAATTCATCAAGAGAAATGGAATGTTCACAGTCAATATTGCCTTAATGCAACGCAACGGTTCTAGGTGGAAACCACTGTTTGGAGTAGTTCATGCCCCTGCCTCCGACACTACTTGGCATGGAGGGGTATCGATGACATCTCACCGAAATGGACCCGATGGTTCGGGGCCAATGATGGTACAACCGAGTGAAGACACGGTGAAATTAGTTGCCAGCGGATCTCACCGAGGAGAAAAGGACGAATCTTTCGCGGCAGCCGTCGGCGAATACGAATTAGTCCGCATGGGTTCTTCACTCAAGGCCTGTATTGTAGCTGAAGGGGGCGCCGATCTTTACCCAAGATTCGGCCCAACCTCTTGTTGGGATATTGCCGCCGCACATGCAGTTGTTTCAGGCGCCGGAGGCATAGTAGTCGGGCCAGACGGAAATACACTGGACTACGACTTGGTCGAAGAAGTCCTTAACCCATACTTCCTCGTTGCAGCCGATAATCGTTGGACAGAGGCTTGGATTGAACATCAATGAATAATCATTGAATGTGCCACTTCGAACAATCAAAACCCATTGACCCTTCTAGTAGTTCCAAATCTGCATTTATGTCAGGGGCCAACAGGGCTCGTTGCTCTTCAGTTATGACTCTCTTTGATGCGGCTTTAGCCGATAAAACAGGTAACTTATACACATTGATACCGCGAGATTTCAATCGTCTCACAATCGGGACTTTGATGAGCCCGGGCAAGATACCAGAAGCGAACCGAAACATCCGGCCAAACGCAGTAATTGGGCGCCTATCTGCTGCTGTATTCGCGTTTTTAACTAAATCAAAATTAAAGGAATGAGAGTGTACTGAAAGATGATTACAAACTTCTTCCAAAACCTCTGAACCATAATGGCGCATACGATTAGCTTCAATCAACAATATCGAATCACGGTCAAAGTGTTCTAACCATCTTGCAACTGCAGCTCCATAGAAGGTATCATCAGATAGACGCGAATCAGCCCACGCCTCTTCGAAGTTAGACCAATCTACCCCGTTCTTCTTATCAGCCTCAGTATCAAGAATCATATTCCAGTGAGAAACCGTTCGGCTAACGGGCTCTCGAAGACAAATGATAAGACGCGCCCCCGGCCAATTTTCTGCTATACGCGAAGGAGCAATAGGGCAAGCCATTGCATGAACCGAACAATCGATTCGCAAACCATCTCCAGTGAAGCAATCTGCATATTGCCCCCAATCGGGCTCTGATTCATCTCTTCCAAAGGTTCCTTTGTGGCTAGCGACAATATTCGGCTCCTTAGGATCGGAGACACAGATTTCCGGATGCTGTGTTAATACTTCAGCCAACCAAGTGGTGCCACACTTTGGCGCGCCGAGCAAGAAAGCCCCCACAGGACAGACATCACTCATTAGAATCTCCACCTATCAATTCTTGATACATTCCGGAAACTTTTCTCCACTGATACATGTCGGAAAATTTTTCAATATAATCTCGAGAAATTTCTAAATCTTCATCAGAAATATGAGACAGACCTCTAGATATGTCTTCTGAAGCGATTCCTGGCAATTCTATTGCCCCCTCTAAATCGCTAAAAATCTCAAGTGGCGTTACAGCAATAGGAACTCCTGCCGCAATTGCCATCCTAGCGGCCCCACTAGCACTTTCTTTCGTTTTTTGATATGGGAAAACGACCAAATCACATTCTGCGAGAGTAGAAATAGCAACATCATCATCTAAGAATTCTGAGTTGAGAATCACATCATTTCCCAAATCCAATTTTGAAATTAAACTATTACAAGCAAGCAATTCCCTATCAGAATCTCCTCGATTTGCACAAAGCATCACCAATTTATCCCATCTAGTGCCTTTAATTTTCGAAAAAGCCACAATTAATTCTCTGAATCCTTTGTTGGGTAACAGGAACCCAAAAGTCGCGATTTTCCTGCCCTCGGGTAAACTCAGGGGGACCAAATCCTCTGGCTTGGCATAAATTCCATGCGGAATAATATGGGTATTTTCTGATATACCCATTTTAGATAATCTATTCATATCGTGATTACTATGCACAATTACATTAGTGCAGTTTATCAAACTAGGAATTGCCCTATCTATTCTGTTTTTCCTGTAAATTAACGGTCTTTCTCTAGTATTGTGTAGAGTGACACTGGTCTCAACACCCAACTCATGCAATTTAATTAATAGCCCATTCAAATCACTGAAAACAATCTGGCCAGGATGGTGCTGAATCATTAATTTTGTAATTTTGTTCTGCTTTATCAAATCAAAAAACTCACTAAAATCCGAGCTATTTTTATCCCAGCATCTAAACTCACCTGCTTCTAAGCCACCGATAGAGTCTTCGTCCTTAGCCGCTAGTATGATAGGAGTCTCTTTCAGATGCTTAATCAGATGCGAAGAATATGTGGCAATTCCACACTTAACCTTCCAAGTTGTCATCCACCCTAGCATAGTATCACCTCATGGGAAGACAGTATCCTTGTAAGCATTCAATATTTCTTTAACTTCACGAGAAACAATCCCGAATTTCTTTTTCCGCTCCCTCAAAAAAAACCCATCAAAATCAATTTCAAAACCAAGATTTTGCAATTTATTCACCGCATCTTGATTAGAATAAGGATAACGTAAGAACTCAATATTATCAACGCCCTTTTCTTGAGCGTTCTTGAAAGAGTTAACGAACTCAATAATCCCCATAGGGTCTCGAGGCCGAGTCTCAATCAGACGCTTTAGGCTAATCTCTGGAAGATCCATACCAAATCTCATTTTAGTGGCGTTTGCTGTCAAATACCCTCTTCTATCCATGGACTTAATCGCACCCTCAAAATCACCATAGATAACTAGTATGGGCACATTTAATGAGCTACCCGGATGTTGTTTATGGCAAATCAATCCATAGTTATCCGGCCTTGTTCGCAGACCATTTTTCTGTAAAAAATCACATATGGCGTTGGACGCAACACCTCCGTGGGACACTACCCAGAGATCAATAGAATCGGAATCTACATCCGAGGGGCCAATCTCTTTCATGATGTTACGGAATGGTTAGGGGTTATAGATTCTGAAGAAGAGGTTAAGACCATCACATCATCAGTATTATACAATAAAAAAGCGAATTCACTCATTATCCATTATTGAGCGGATAGCGCCCAATTGTGTATTTTTCTCAACTATCGCCATTTCTAGCAATTCTTGAACTTCGCTTGCCGTTGTAGAAGCAAGCGCGGATTGCCTATCTTCAATGGAATCTAATAAGGAATGGCAAGCAAACCAGAGAGAATACTCGGAATATGGTGAAAATTCCGATTGCAGGACAGACAATACCTCTGACAACGACAACTCCTCATCTCGAAACATACTTGACATCTCAACAATTTGCCATGCCCACTTTTCCAAAATTTCGATCCAATCTTCACTATCAATTACACCCTCTACAGGTTCCAAAATTTCAACTTCCGCTCTGGTATACAATTTCCCTTCCGTATCTTCTTCAATATATTGTTCCACGAGTTCATCAACAGATGGAAAGACATCCCCAAAGTCTTCAGCAGAGAGCGCTGCGGGAATTATGTTCACTACTCTGAATCTTTTCTCTCCATATGCGGTAAATATCAGATTTGTTCCTTGCTCCTGGAGATTTTCTGCAGAAGTAAGCACCCCATATTCGGCAGGGAGAGTCCAACCGTTATCACTGCTACCTTCGATATCTGCGGCAATGTAACCAAATTCAGAATTATTCAAGACACAATCGTCAAGCATCTGTTTGTATCTTGGTTCAAACACTCTCAACGGCTCTTGACACATCGGGAAAATCCCCATTGGCAAAACGAACAATGGAACAGTAAGGACTTCTGCCATAGAAATGGACGCACCGGAGTTAATATTCAACAGTTAGTACTAGAAAAGTCTACAGAATTCAGAAAATATCGTATTTCACCCTAAGGATTCAGTCGGCGCTTTACTCACCGTCCCAAATTCCTTCAGCAATCATGAACTACATAACTTTCTGAGATACATTCGCCCTATTTCCGCCCCTGACTCCGGTTGCAGATACAGCGAATACTTCAGGAGGAATATCATCGGCCTCACGGAGCTCATAACCCACCTTTCGGCCATATGAAATCGCCTCAATATCTGGCATAATCCAAGCCTCAACCTCTTCTCCTTCGTAGCGGTGTTCAATCATCCTATTCCGCATATTAGCAGAATATGGGTCAGATTCGGATACAGGAGTGTCGCGAATACCAACAACAACCCTCTTTCCTTGATCCAACTCCCTTTGGATTAACCATTCATGACCGACATGGAGAGGCTGCCAACGTCCAGGAAGCAGAACTGCCTTCGGCTTCTCAAAGAGGTAAGCCAACTGCCCAATCATATCGTCAACAGAACCACCTTCTCCACCAGTTGAATTGAGCGTAATATGGGCGCATTTTGGTTCATCGAACGGGTCAGAAATACCTGTAAAGTTGGATATTTCACCAGTTCTTGCTTTTGCATACAATCCTTTCACATCACGCTCTTCACAGACCTCAAGTGATGTTGAGACGTGAACCATTAATGCATCATCGGGTAAAATTTCGAGAATTTTCTCTCGCACATCTTCGTAAGGGGTGATGAAGGAACAAAGAACATCGGTGTGCTTTGACATCATCTTCGCCATCTTCGCGATACCCAACAAGTGCCTTTCTCTACCCTCTCGACTGAAGTCGTGATTGGCAAAGAAATCTCGAATTGTGTCACCGTCTAGAACCTCACAGCTAAAGCGTTCTGCAGCCGCCATTGCAATGGTGGTTTTTCCCGCTCCAGAGAGGCCAGTGAACCAAACTACTCTACCCATCGGATATCCTTCCAGCATTCCGGCGACAGACGAGCCCTATTTGACTACAACGGGGCCCTCGATTAAGCCAAAAATTAGATTTCGTGGCCGACATGTTTGGTACTCTCGGACCAACATTCAGCTTCTGGGTCAGTCTCCGGCCCCTCTTCATACAAGCACGGGTGATGATTGGTGAATACATCATCAAAAGTCAACCAAGGCCTAACAATCCAAGCGTGTACCATCCAATACTCCTCCAGGTTGATATTTTCACCACCTCTTTCTTCACAGACATCGTCACTCAAACCTTCTCCTCTCAATAGAAAATCGCTAGATCGGATGCACATGATTTCGTGCCGGTGCCACCAGTCGTTATCTCCTGAGAAACCTTCAGGGGGATTATCCACGGGAGCATGGACAAACCATGCAAAACCAACCAACTGTGCATCGGTGTCTTCCCCTCCGTACATCAAGAACTCAGGCCGTTCAAATTCAAACACAGAATCTATTCTTGTTCCAGGAAATAGTGGATTTTCAGCATCAAAAGAAGGATCTTCCATAGAGAAATCATTCAACATCACATGATGCGTTCCCATGCCTTCTACATATTCCGCAGACATACTGTATCCAGCGGCTTCAGCATCTCCCAAGGTAGGCCATTCCTGAGACCATTCAATCGCAGCCTTCAGCTCGTAGGTTAGCACTTCACAAATCTCGTCGCCAAGGCTACCCTTCTCCGCATTTTCGTAAGCCGAATCAACATGGTGCCCCCCAATTCCACTAGATGTGCACCACCAAGGATCCGAACCTTCGATATAACCACTCAATGGACAATCAGGAATACCATCTCCGTCTATATCTCCACAAATTCCTTCTTCGATATAATCGATTAAATCCCCATCATCGTTAATATACTGCCTATCAGGACCAGCGTCATCGTCCGCGATACAACCAGAAAACCCCGTTATTAGAATCAACCAGACAATTGCATGGGCAACGACCCTCATACTACCACGTAACCACTATAGTTGATAAATAATATACAACTTTGATTAATCGACGGCTTCATTGCACTGAGGCATTTCGAAAGAGCGATGGGCAACACCGACAGAGCCGAACTGCAGCGCATTGCGGACCTTGTTGAGACGAACAGAGAGAGGCTACAGAACATCGAGTCACAAGTAGTTCGGTTAGAAGAGGTCCGACAAGAACAAGCTCGCGCAATCATGGCACTGAAAGCCATTCCGGAATCAGGTGCTAATGATGCAATGATACCCCTTGGAGGCGGTGTACAAATTATTGCAGACATACCATCAGAAGGCGGCGCAGTAATCGATATTGGTAGCGGAATTCAGGCCGAAAAAACACGCGAAGAAGCGCTTGAGTTATTGTCTTCTAGAAATGAAGAATTAATCCGTTTGATGGACAGCCTAAAGTCAGAGTTTGATGATACAGAGAAATTAGTAATCGAACTAGCAAGCCAATTCAATGAAGGAATTGATGAGCTGCAAGCCGAGGAATCTGAATCTACAGATTCAACCACTCAAGAATCCGAGAACCGCCCGAGACGCCGTAGGCGGAAAAGGGGAACCGAATTTACACTAGACGACTGAATTTCCGAGGTGAAGATATGGGATTATTCGACCGCTTCAAAAAGAAGGCCGAAGAAGCCGCAGAAGAGGAAGATTTCACCGTAGAGGAAGATTCGATTGAGGCAGAAGAGGCGCTACTTCAACGCCGCCGATTAATGGAAGCGATTGAGAGAGCTAAGAACGCCCCTCCTCCGCCACCACCACCTGGTTTTGAACAATTCAAGGAAGAAGTAGAGGACCAGTGGGACGATTTCGTCGAAGAACTTCCAGAAGACCCGTTCTCATCTCCAACCGATAAGAAATCAAGAAAGAAGGCACAAAGAGCGGCCGCGGTAGCTAAATCCGAAGTCGAGGAAGAAGAATCCAAAACACCCTCTTACGATCCAATGATTAGTACAACAGGTAGAGAGTTAGTTGCTAACCAAACAGCAGAATTCCACATAGATCTTGGTGAAGCAGAAGTATCACGTGGAGGCAAGGTAATCGCAGCTAGTAATACACTTGAGGGGATTCTAGAAGAATTGGAAATGGATTTACTGATGGCCGACATGGGCCATGATGCTGTTACGGATGTGATGACTACGCTTCGCGGCTCGCTAATCGGTGCCCGAATAGCACGTAAGGCGGATTTATCCGAAGTAATCGAGAGCGCTTTACGAAACGCTCTTCTTTCTCTTCTCCAAGCAGGATACTGGGACTTTGATAAAACAGTCAAATCATTTGCAGAAGAAGGGACTCCAGTCTCAATAATGATGGTTGGAGTAAATGGTACTGGAAAGACCACCACTACTGCGAAGATAACCAATCGCCTGACCAAACAAGGATATTCAGTCGTGTTAGCCGCCGCAGATACCTTCCGAGCAGGGGCTATTGACCAATTAGCCAATCACGCCGACAGGCTCGGTGTACGCTGTATACGCAGCCAAAGAGGAGGCGATGCCGCCGCAGTAGCGAGGGATGCTTTGGATAGTGCAAGAGCTCGAGGAGAAGACATCGTAATCATCGATACCGCCGGTCGAATGCAGAACAAAACCAACCTTATGGAAGAACTTCGCAAAGTGCACCGAGTAACCCGTCCCCACCTTGTGTTATTTGTGGCAGATGCCTTAGCGGGTAACGATGCTGTAATCCAAGCAAAAGAATTCCAGAGAATGCTCAGTTTTGATGGCGCAGTTCTCTGTAAATTAGATACAGATGCGAAGGGAGGAGCCGCACTCTCGATAGCCCATACAACAGGCCGACCAATTGTTCTAGCTGGCGTCGGACAAGACTATGACGACTTGCAAGACTTCGAGCCGGATTGGCTAATTGATTCGATACTTTCGCAAGAGGATTGACCGCGTCTTTCTTCAACAACACCTCCTGTGTAATCATGTACATGTCAGCGGATGAGTCTAAGACGGCCCTCATCGTGATAGGGAACTCAATCACAGAAGGCCGCTTGCAAATGGTCCTCCGCAAGCGCGGGTGGAGCTCCAAAGTCGTCAAAGATGGAGACAAAGCGGTCGATGAATTCGTTGCACTAAGGCCTGATCTAGTCTTCATCGCAGTAGATATCCCGACTCTTGATGGGCATGTAGCGGCCTTAGAGATGAGAGAATCAGACCCTAAGGCCCGCGTAGTATTCGTAGCTAGCCGGGGCCGGATGGATCTTGCCGAAGATGCAGCATTTTCTGCTGGGGCCGTCGGCGTTCTGATGACACCTTTCACAGACTCTTCTATCGAAGAAGCATGGAGTCACTGGATGGGTAAAATCCCCGAAGCACCCGGTCTAACCGATTTGGACGCGCTATACCCTACTCTGGAAGACCCTGAACCAGCACCTCTCGCACTACCTCCTTTACCTGGGATGCCACCAATTCCCGAAATGCCAACACCCCCTCCAGAAAGTGTCGAATTACCAACTCCAGTAGCACCAGAAACCGTTACACCAGTAAATTTGCGCAAACCGAGAAAGAAACTACGCTGGATAATCCGCCTAACCTTCCTTTTGATTATTGCAGGAGGCGCGATGGGTGGGGCGCACTACGCTGGTTTGCTAGACATCCATACATTAACCGAGGAATTTCGAGAATTAATTCTGTAATCTCTCAGACACCGTCTTCGAGCACCTTAGCCGGAACATGAGAAACGATAGCACTCCCTTCTGGAGCATCAGTAATTGTCTTCACAGACACGGAGTTATCCGAAAGCAAACTCTCGTCTCTTGCAGACATTCTCAAACCGATTCTCCAACGCTTAACCCCCTCACGCAATAGTACTGCCCCAATAATCAAGAGCGTTATGAATGCGATCAAGAAATTTAGAATCGGATCAATCATTACTCCGCCTCGCGTCGAGAAAGAGCCTCGAAGGAAACACGGGCGTATTCAGCCGCAGCGCCAGCCCTGTCATCGGCGCCATGAATGCCCGACCCGACGATTATTGCATCTGCGCCTGCAAGCACCGAATTTTTCGGATGCCCATACCTCTGACCCATATCTCCATCGCCGACCTCGAGGTTGACGCCCGGAGTCCAGATCATCTGCGCCTCGCCAACTCTATCTCTCAGAGCAGCAACTTGTTCAGCATTACTTCCATTACCAATATATCCAATAACGTGTGGTGAGCGACTACCGGTGAAAATCACTTCTTCAGTATAATTTGCATTCAGTAAATTGCCACTACTCGACATTTGGGCCAACAATAACACGCCGCCCTCTCTGTCGGCATCAGCCCACCCTGCCGCTATACCATCTACAATATCGGGACCCGATATTCGATGAGCGGTGACAATATCTGCCCATGAGCGGATATCATGTACGCCAGCCATTTGACTTTGTGACACTTTACCTATATCCGCAAATTTGCGATCCTCGAAGAGTAACAAATCGTGTCTGTTTGCCGATTCTACAAGAGCCCCCCAAGATTCTATTGAAAAATCATCTACAATATCTACATGAGTCTTCAGTGCAGCGATATGAGGGCCAACCTCCTCAATCAAATCAAGTAAATCTTGGATACTTTTCATATCAGCCGCGAGGCATACTAATGTCTGCTTCCTCGCAGCGGTTTCCATGTAACGCTGGGCCAATGGATTGGTGCAAGAAACCCATCGCTGGCCCCACAAGTCTTCGACTCGCATCTATCCATCCCGCCGGCGAGCACGTCTCAAGTCTTTTCCTAAGAGGCGCCGAAAATATGGCAATTACACTTAATTCTCGATTTGTTAGATTCGCAATTCGTTCGAAGGCCGAAAATGAGAAAATAATCGGCTATTTAATTGATAATCAGTGATTGGTTTATTCTAACTCTAGGACCGGTTTATTCATTGACGTAACGACACAGGCCTAGATTACCGAGGTTAAATCATGGGCGCAGAAAACTCGGTCTTTTCTTTCGAGGTTACAACACGAGAACTAGAAGGTCTTCCCGATGCTAGGGGAAACTCAATCAAGAATATGCTAGCCTCAAATTACAACCTGAATGTAGAATCAGTACGAGTAATCTTAGGCTACCAAGTGCGAGCCAAATTATCATCGGAAGAGGTTGAAAGAACCGTCTACGATCTTTTCGCAGATCCAGTGATGGAGCAGGGCAGTGCCAACTCCCGTTTGCTGGACGACACAGAGATTTTTCCTACAGCACCACAGATTGTGATTCAGACAGGATTCAAACCAGGAGTTACCGACAATGCTGGCCAAGCGGGATTGGATGGATTACTGACCTTATTCCCTCATCTGGTGGCCTCGAATACCGCAGTAGCTACCTCCAGAACCTATGCCTTCTGGGGGGTCTCTGAGGATGTTTCTGCCGACTGGCTAGCGAGCAAGTTGCACAATCCAATGATTGAGAGAGCCTCTATTGCAAGCAGAAATCATTGCAAAAATTCGGCTTGGCCGTCCCTTGACTTCCCGAACCGCCCAGCCCTTGATCAAGAAGCACCAGCAATCATTGATTTAGAGGTCTCAGACGATGATTTAATTCAGATATCAGAAACCGGATTGCTCGCGCTCAATATCAATGAAATGAAGGCCATACAATCGCATTATAGAGAGCCTTCCGTCCAAGAAGCAAGAGGAAATTTAGGACTTCCCCCTAATGCTCCTACAGATGCTGAATTGGAGTGTTTGGCACAGACGTGGTCGGAACACTGTTCTCACAAAATATTCGCCGCTAAAATCCACCACAATGATACAGAGACAGGCGAATCCTCAACAATAGATTCTCTCTTCAAAACCCACATAATGAAACCAACACTTGACATTCAGAAAGAAGTCGATTGGCTCCTATCTATTTTCCACGATAACTCAGGAGTAATTGCCTGGAATGATGACTGGAGCCTTTGCATTAAAGCTGAAACCCACAATTCTCCAAGTGCACTAGATCCATACGGGGGCGCAATGACTGGAATTGTCGGAGTCAATCGAGACATCCTAGGAACTGGTTTAGGTGCCCGACCGATCGCAAATACAGACGTATTCTGTTTCGGCCCACCAGATTATTCCGGCAATATACCAGAAGGGCTCTTCCATCCCTCTCGTGTTTTTCGAGGAGTTCATGCAGGGGTTAGAGCGGGAGGAAATGAATCCGGAATCCCTACCGTGAATGGGGCTATTGTATTCGATGAAAGATATCTTGGAAAGCCACTGGTTTACTGTGGAACGGTCGGACTAATGCCTCGACTACTTCCGGATGGAAGAGAATCACATGACAAGACTCCGACACCCGGAGACGTTGTTTACATGGTTGGCGGAAGAGTGGGTTCGGATGGAATCCATGGAGCGACCTTCTCGAGTTTGGAATTGACTGAAGAAAGCCCTAGTTCTGCAGTCCAAATCGGCGACCCAATTACACAGAAGAAAATGCTCGATATGATAATTGAAGCACGTGATGAAGGACTAATTCAAGTCATTACAGACAATGGTGCGGGAGGCCTTTCAAGTTCGGTAGGTGAAATGGCCGAGCTCACAGGAGGAGCCGACCTCGACCTTGCCGCAGTCCCCCTCAAACAAGCGGGTCTGAGCCCTTGGGAGATTCTGGTTTCTGAGTCACAAGAAAGGATGACTGTTGGTGTAAGTCCGAAGGACTGCGCGGCATTCGAAGCGCTAGCAGACCTCCATGAAGTCGAAGCTACTGCTGTTGGAACATTCACTGATTCGGGGGCCTTCGTTGTTCGAATGGGAGAAGGTGTTGTAGCCCATCTACCAATCTCTTTCCTTCATGATGGTTGCCCTCAATTAATACTCGATTCAGAATGGGCCCCCCCCCTTCATGCGAAACCAATCCTTCCAGATGTATCGCAGATGGAAGAAGTACTTCTGCGACTAATGACTCGCCCTAACATTGCTAGTAAGGAGTGGTGGGTCCGTTCCTATGATCACGAAGTAATTGCGCAATCAGTCATCAAACCATTCTGTGGAGTTAACCATGACGCGCCTGGTGATGCGGCAGTAATTGCTCCAATTCAAGGACAGACACAGGGCGCGGTAATTTCCAACGGAATTGTTCCAAGATATTCTGATATCGATGCGTATGCGATGACTGCCGCAAGCATCGATGAAGCCCTTCGAAATGCAGTATGCGTAGGTGTAGATCTCGACCTTATCGCCGGATTGGACAACTTCTGTTGGCCGGACCCTGTAGAATCATCCAAGACTCCTGATGGACGCTACAAATTAGCTCAATTAGTTCGAGCAAATAGGGCCTTAGATGATGTCTGTCGTGCATACAACTTGCCTTGCATAAGCGGTAAGGATTCGATGAAGAACGATGCCACATTGCACGGCGAGAAAATCAGCATACCTCCTACGATTCTATTCAGTCTAATTGGAAACCATTCGGATGTCAGAAAGGCAGTTTCGAGCGACTTCAAGTCTGCGGGAGATCGAATCTATCTTTGCGGCGAATCTCATCATGAACTTGGTGCGAGTGAATTATCTTTCATGCTTAAAGACGAGTCAAATGGTAAGTCAGGTATAGGCGGTAGAGTGCCTGAAATTGACACAACTCGAAATCTAGCAATGTATCGGGCACTAACAGGCGCAATGGGCAATGGCTTGGTTGCAAGTGCGCATGACTGTAGTGATGGAGGTTTGGCCGTATCTCTAGTCGAATGCTGCATCGGATCTGACTCTGGGGCAGAGGTTGACATTGGTTCGATTATGTCAGACTGTAATCAAATCGACGCTTGGGGGGCATTGTTTGGAGAATCTCTAGGACGTATATTAGTTAGTGTAAAACCAGAGGACTGCAAAGCATTCGAATCGTCAATGGCGGGACATGCATGCTACGCTTTGGGAACTGTCATCGATGGAGATAATATCTCGGTCAACAATGATAGTGAGGAAATATTCTCTTCCTCAATGAGTAAATTACGAAGTGCCTGGAAAGGAGCTCTAGATGGAGGTAGCCCACAATGAATCAAGTCCGTGTGGCAGTCCTTTCTGGCTTCGGAATAAACTGTGAAACCGAGACTATGGCGGTTTTCGAAATGGCTGGGGCCACCGCTGTCCAAGTCCACGTAAATCGACTGGTAAATGGAGAAATGAGCTTAGACGACTACCATATCATGGCAGTTCCGGGCGGGTTCTCCTTCGGAGATCACCTAGGCAGTGGAAGACTCATGGGTAACAGGCTGAGATTTGGTCTAAGAGATCAAGTTAGGCGTTTTGTTCAATCGGGCAAACTGGTAATCGGAATT
>PANM01000012.1 GCA_002708385.1 Methanobacteriota archaeon
TGGCCTCTGTTCTTTCAGAGGGCGCGAAAGCAGCAATCGACATCGGGTGGGGTGAATCTGAAGATTTACTGGCAATAGAATCCAATGGGTTGCTAGAGAGTATGGAAAGAAATGTAGGTGAAAGAGCTCAGAAACGTGGAATGAAGGCTCTTGGAACATTAGGTTCAGGCAATCACTTCCTTGAATTGCAAGTAGTGGACAAGATAGAAGATCCTGTTGCGGCTAATGCATATGGCTTGAGAGAAGGGCAAGTCACCGCAATGATTCACACTGGGTCAAGAGGGCTAGGCCATCAGGTATGTAGTGAACATGTGGCAACAATAGAGAGTAAATATCAACGCGATGGAGACCATTGGGTCGCTCCAGATTGGGATTATCGTTTACGCGATAGACAACTTGCAGCAGCGCCGATTTACAGTAGAGAAGGAGCAGCCTATCTTGATGCCATGCGAGCGGCTGGAAATTACGCCTTTGCAAACCGTTCTGCACTGACACAAAGATTGAGAAATGTGCTCAGAAACCAACTCGGAGCGGATGGAGAACTAGATGTTGTATACGATGTTAGTCACAATATAGCAAAAGTCGAGGATCATATTGTTCATGGTAAATCTTGCAAATGTTGTGTCCATAGAAAGGGGGCGACTCGGGCTTTGGGCGGAGATCACCCTGAGCTGGCCTACCGATTCTCAAGTGTTGGCCAGCCTGTTTTGGTACCAGGTGACATGGGTACTGCTTCTTGGGTTCTAGCAGGGCCAAAGAAAGGGGCTAATGATGCATTTTCTTCCTCTTGCCACGGAGCAGGCAGACAGTTGTCTAGAACTGCTGCTAGAAAATCCGTCGATTCATCCGCCCTTAGAGAAAGACTTGAGGCTTCTGGAATTCATGTTCGAGCAAAAACTCCGAATGTGCTTGCTGAAGAAGCCCCTGAGGCGTACAAAGATGTGGACGAGGTAATCGCCCTTACAAATGCCGCAAATCTAGCAAGACCTGTGGCCAGACTAAGGCCATTCGCTGTAATCAAAGGATGAAAAAAGATTTCATTGCCTTTGTCGATATTCAATCTCAATAACATCGCCATCTATCATGACATAATTTTCGAATTCTATATTTTCTTGTCCATTCACAAACATCAGTACTTCATTTTCTTCATTTGATTCCTTATCCATAATGTGTGATTGGTCAAATTTCTCACCCCAAATTGCGAAGAATGCACCTATAGTAGCGTTCATTTGCCCAGGAGTTTCGATATGGAGCCTTCCTGTGTCATCGTGTGTATGCACGCCACGCATTCCATTAGGACAGACTGAATCTTGTATCCCAACATCTTCAGGTATTGCTATGTTAGTACCATTAATCGAAATTGAAAGAGTAGCATGAATATGGTTGATATTCCCACTATGATCGGCTAAACATACATCAAGAACGTCCCAATTAGGATAATTTGGTCCAGATTCCGAATCCGAATTCGTATCTAGAATTACGACTCCAGCAAATGCCACTGTACAGAATAGACCGGCTGCCAGAAATGCCTGCACTTGATCCATGAACCCCCGACCGGTCAAAAGATAATGAATGATATCCTGAGTAGTTTATGGTGAAGGCAGGCGCTGTACCAGATTGGTGGTTGGCTGCTAGATCCGAAATTATGGAGAAAGATGAGTCATTGCGCGGAATTATTTCGGATTATCAGGAACCCCCTTTGAGTTCGAAAGGTGATTTATTTGCCACCTTGATTAAATCAATAGTAGGCCAACAAATTTCGGTAATTGCTGCCTCTGCTGTTTGGGGCCGTTTTTGCGATTGTGTAGGGGAAGTTACTCCTGAATCTATACTAGAAAAATCACATGCTCAATTACGAGAGGTAGGCCTTTCGAATAGAAAGGTGGAATATATTCTTGGAATATGTGAAGAATGGAGAAAAGGATTGCATGAAAAAGAATGGGATTCGTTAAGTAATCAAGAAGTAATTGAAGAACTTGTAAAATTACGTGGAGTGGGTCGATGGACGGTAGAAATGCTACTAATTTTTGCCCTTCTGAGAAAAGACGTTTTTCCAATTGATGATATAGGATTGATTAGAGGAATGGAAAAATTGTACAACAATGGGAATATACTAGAAAAATCCCAATTATATGAAATTTCAGACAATTGGAAACCATATAGAACTTTAGGGGTATGGTACATTTGGAGATCAATAGACCCAGAGCCTGTTGAATATTGAAATTCACATTGAATATCCGCGCTTAGGTTGATTCGGGATTTGTGGGGAGTTGCCTGATTGAACTCCATCCGCCTCTTCCATAATTATGGTCAATAATGTATGGACAAGAGCCCTCAAATCTTCGACCTCTCCTCTTAATTCTTCAACGGTGCCTTCGTAGCTATGCTGGTCCATATTCCCATCCCCCATTGAGAGAAATAAATCCCCTCTGGTAAAACATCCTAATTCAATGGTCTATAAACTCCACAGGTACAGCCAAGGCTGTTATGGGGTTTATCGCATAGTTTCGTCTGGATACAATGCAAATAGAAAGCATGATTAGAAAAAATCAATTCAAGAAATATTCTTTTCATTCCTCTTCATATTCATCTTCATAGTACGAATCGTCATCATCGTAGTAATACTCCTCGTCATCGGATCTTGCTCTACTCATGAAGAATCCTACCATGGCAACTGCTACTAAGAAAATTCCACCGATGATAATGTAAGTTGTAGTATCTTCACTACCTCCTTCATCGGTTATTGGTTTTGTGACCTGAATTCCAATCACTGGTTCACCATTATCGAAATCTTTGTCTATGATTATGTAGAGAATTGGTTGTTCGATTTCTCCAGCTACCCATTCGAATTTTGCATAAACTGAACTCGATTCCGGATCTAATTCCAGCTGTATACTGTTAGAATCCGGTTGTTGCCATTGTCCATCAATTAATTCGTAAAGATTGATTTCAACAGAACCACTTCTCTTACCGCTATTTGACCAGTAGGTTTCAACGGTTACTGTCGTATCAGTTAATGGGTTTTTAGGCGTAACTACAGTATTATCTAAGGCCGGATTAAATTCCATAATTCTTAGAGCTACTGTTTTTGGGTTATTGTAGCTACCTAAACCTATTACTTCATTGCCTGCTCTATCTGTCGAGGTCACCCAGAACATTATTCTATCTCCTAGTTTGATGTCTAAATCTTCCAGCATAGGCCTTAGATCTAGGGTTCCTTGGAAGACTTGTTGACCCGAAAATGTCTCTACACCATCTTGAATTTCCATTCCATCATCGAGTAGTCTTAATGTTCCAGTTGATTCTGTACCTATGACTGGTTGGTTTTCACTGATGAAAAGCCAAGTCACCTCAAGATCACTCTCTGGCATTCCGATTTCATCAACCATAGTTATGGTTACTAATACCTCACCGAGTAGGTCAGACTCCAACACCGTTAGTGATGAATCCGGATATGCTATTTGATCAAATAGTATGGTAGGGTCCTTGCTATCCACGGTTATTTTAGCATCCGAATTTACTATTGAACCTCCCTGACCCGGAACATATAGCACGCTGGTACTTACATTCATTGTAGGAGATGGGGGGGTAAAGGATTCTATTGTCATTGAACTAAACCAAGTCCCATCATCGTTAATAGTAGCAATTGAAGTTATGAATTGGCCACCATATAAAAGTTCGATTTCAACTTGCAAATCCGGGTTTATGTCATTGAATTCTTGACCAGACTGGGCATAAAAGAGTTCTCCATCCATCGAAAATTGATCCCCTGCCTGTAGGTATAAATGTAGATCATTAGAGTCCATAATTGGAGTGGTTAAATCATTAATCCCATTCGGCACGGCAATAATTGTATTATCCAAAATCCATGAAATTTCTCCAATATTATCTTGATATGCAACTTCTGTAACTTCATCAATTATACTTACAGCAGGTTTACATGAATATTGACCCTCTTCCCAAGGATAATCCCATAAGATTTCGAATACCAATGCTAATTCCGTAACGGAGGAAGTTATGCCTTGAGTTTGCATGGAGATAGGGTTGACCATCGAATCAACAGGAGTCCATAATTCATCTGAGCTTGGGTTATAGGATAATTTACCAAGATTATCTAGCCGATCACCACAGAGCATAATGGTTACATTATCTAACGTCTGTAGACCATTAGGTTCATTAATCTGCATTCTAAATACATGCATATTTCCGGCAAGTAGGTATCCGTTGTATGAATCTAATTCATATCCATTTGGCATAATCGTAGTTGGCTCATCAATTGCAACTATTACGCTTGCCCATGAATTTGCAGCCCCAGGGCCGCCACCAGTTCCACCATCAAGATAGGATAATCCTGCCCAGTCGGTCCCCTCAAGATATGCGTGTAATGGACTATTGAATTGTTGTGATGATACATCGATTGCTGCAAAATTTACTTGTTCTTGTCCCACCATACCAGCAGTCAAGGGTTGAGTTTGAGACAAATACTCATCTTCCTCAGCAATACCATTCATGTTTGTATCATCAACATCCGCTCGCCAATATCTTAGTGTGATTGTTTCCCCTCTTGCTTCGTTTTCCTCAAGAGTAACGAAGAAACTCAATGGCAGCGAGGGGTCCCAAACCTTTCCATTAGCGTTTTGTAGTCCCGATGGAGTCATCACCTGCAAAGGCCCAGCAATTGGTGGAGTGAAATCGCTTACGATAGTTACAGTTGGTGGTTGACCGGATTCATCCATTGCCCCAATAGAGCCCGACAAAGGACCTACTCTGAACAAATCAGGAGTGACGGAAATTTCAGATATACCAGTTGGTGCATTGAATGTACCGGAAAACTCTCCATTTTCCTCAGATTCGAGTAGGAAGATTGACCCTGAAATATTTACACGCACCTGGAAATCTGATTGCAGTGGTGTGGTATCTTGTGTATCTTGGAATCTTACAGAGCCAGATACATTGATTTGACTTCCTTCAGAAATAGGGTGAGGATAGAATGGGGAGAATTGATTTGAAATTAGGCGATCGTTTTGATCACGTATCTCAAAAGAATCTATCTGTAAATCATTTTCAACTGCGTTTCCAAATGTACCGCTTACAGAACCTGCTGGCCAAATAGAGTCTCCATTTGTATCAAGAGCTTGAGAAATCCAATTTATTCTATTTACATCATCCCAATTCCATGATAGCTGGAAATTCCAAGATACCTGAACGTCCATCCAACCATCTCCACCATCAACTATTGCAACCTGACTTACTTGTTCATCAAGATACATTAATTCATTTCCTGATGTTTGTTGGAACGTTACTGATCCTGAATTAACTCCCCATGAACCATCTGGGGAATTAGTGACCTCAAACGAAACAGTTTCACCATCTGAACCAATCCCATCTAGAGTAATACTTGCAAGATTTGAATTGTCGTAAAGATGTCTGTGGCTAGTTACAATCTCAAACATAGACCCATCTGGGTGGAATGCATTTGGAACATTGAAATCTTTATTTTTGATAAGTAATTCGTGTGTAATTTGTCCATCGATAACAACTTGGCCTGCTGAAGAGGAGAGGTTTGTTGGTATATTGATGTTAACCAAAGTAGGATTATCTGCTGCAGCAGCGGTTTTGTAATTCGAAAGTTCCGTTGCCAGATTAGAAACCATTTCTGTGACCGAATAAGAGATAGCAAATCGAGAAAGTGTAATTGTTTGAGTAGCACTACTCTCGAAGGTCATCGTGACTTCCTTCCACATTCTATCATTGGAATTGGTGTCAGTCCAAGAAGCACCCATTGCTGAAATTGATGCTGCTTGATTTGGCGAGAATCTATGATAAATCAAATGATTACTCATGGTTGAGATAGTTGATTGATATCCATTAACATCTAAATTAATTGAACTGTCGAATCCATCGGCATCGGAAGTAATTGCTAACAAACCTGAATGAACCATACTACCTTCTGGAATCAATACAGTAACACTCTGTGGTACTCCCGCTGTTAAGTAAAATTCCATCGAGGTGGAACTCATTGGGTTGTTATTGGAACTCGGGGCTCCATCTAGCAAGTTTGTTTGCCAACCGAGGTGACCTCGGCCATCGACATAGTAAAAGTCCCAATTATCACTACCATCTTCGGCGACATCAATAGAAATATCTCTAGCGGGTTCTGCGTATACTGATTTTATTCGCATAGTTTCTATGTAACCATTCGGAGGTAAGGTTATTTCTAGAGAATATCCATTTATTGGATATGAAAATGCCACATGACCTCCAAATGAAGTATTCCCTATGCTATTTCCATTTGAATCAAGAACATCAATAATCACGTTATTTGAGGCATTTCCATTGAAATTAATTCGCTGAACAGGTTTAATTGAATCTTGATAATCTGATGAAATAGTACTTGTAACCAAAGTCGCATTAAAAAGATCGTCAACTATCTCTATTCCTGAGGGTATAGACCAACCGTTGAAGTCCAACAATTCTGTAGATAGAATTCTAGGGCCTCCAATCTCTAAGTTGTGTACGATAGGAGTGGATTGGCTGCTTGAAGAATCCAACTCAAGTCTAACATTGATAGAGGGATGAGATTCAACATCAATACCAGCTAAGTTAACAGGGAAATCTAGTGACTCGTAGCCAATTATAGGTAGGCCTGTTGTAGAATCCAAAACTGAAGCTGTAAGAGTTGAATTATCATCGATTTTACCTTCTACTTCTACGATTCCTAGATTAAAATCATCAATACCATTTAGTTGAATATCTTGGCTTATCCAATTACCTGGTGAATTAAAACTGCCTATTCTGGTGGCGACATTGTCTATGAACCATCCTTGGGGGCCGTGAGCTGTTGTAGAATATGAGTATTTATCAGCAGCAATAAATTTGAAACGGATATTTTCTCCCGACCATTGTTCCATCGATAATTCATAGTTTTCAAAGTCTTCTTGATCACAATGTTCGTCTGTCCAAATTCTCTCTCCATCAAGAGGAGTCGACGGATAGGCTGTACCGGATGAATAGGTCGTCAATTGATCATTATCTGTGTACCAATTTCCAGGATCGACGTGTTCCCATGTGCCGTTGTTTACCTGTACCATCAGGGCTCCACCATGATAGTGCCTGTTACTCCAAGAATAGTAATAATGCCAACATATCCACATATCAAAACTAAAGAAAGATACTCCTGAATCTGGAACTGAAATTTCTGGTGTTATCAAACTAGCTTCTTCAACTGCACCATTGAAAATTCCTCCAGCCCCAATACTGTATACATAAGGGAATGATGCTGCTTCACTTGGGCCAAAAGTAGAGGATTGTATAGGTGTCAAGTCCCAACCACATGTGTAATCATTATTACAATTAGATTTGGTAGTTGTTCTAGTGAACCCCTCCATATCATCAGATTCAGGTTCTGTTACTTGAGAATCTTCGAATCCATACTCTTGAGAAATGTATCCAGAGGTTAACGTTAGCCACTGCCATTCATTAGTATTGCTTCCGGTAGTAGGTGTACTTGGGTCTAGATACACACTATACAACATACCTGAAGCATCCATCGGTCTGAATGCAAATACTGTCACTCCTTCTCTACCATCGCTATCAGTACTTCCTGTTGGAGAACCTCCGGTAACACTGCCGTCAGTTTGTACGTGATACCGAAGAATGGCATTCGAGACTTGGTGTGTAGTAGGGACAGATGCGGATATTGTCACCATCCCGCCACTATCATCAGAGTAAGAAACTCCGTTCATATCTGAATATCCATAACCTGGAATGGGACCAGTACGAGAGCGGCACTGAGTAGTGGTGGAACTACTGGTGGAGGTTATATCAATCCAACTAGCGCCGTTATTATTTGAGAGTTCGATACACAAGTTATCAAAGACAGAACCTTCCAAATCCCAGTGCAAATCGAATTCTATATCTGTCGCACCCGCTAGATCTAATCCAGAATGTGTTAGATAATTTATCTGGTTATTTGCATAGCCGCAATAAGTACCGTAGTTGTATGCGCTATATCCGTTAACATCGCATCCATGGTGCCAAGCACCGGATGAGTCACCATCATTATTGTAGTCAATGTTGTCAATAAACCAGCCAGGGGAGCCAGTGGACGAATCAGAGGTAACGATTCTAAATCTGAATTGAATAACCGAATTTTCAGTTATTGAATCTAAATTTGAAACATTAGTGGAGGCAGAAATCCAGCCGCTGTAGGTATCGCCTCCAAAAACAGGTATGGTGCCAGCTGTGGGCGTTCCTTCAACATCTATATCTCCTTCTGGAATATTGTGTGAATATCCTGTATCCAATGGAGTCCAAGTCCAGTTACTCCATGAAGAGCCGCTCCTCATCCTATGCTCTACCCAAGCACCATCACCGGATTCTAAGTCATGCCAATGGTCGAAAGAAAATGAATAATTCACAAACGTACCATTGTCTGCCGGGATCTCAAAGGTAGGCAATAAAAGCCAACCCTCGCTTCCTGGAGGTACTGGCTGTCCAGGTAATGTAGCTGCTACAACCTCGCCTGATGCTGCAGAAGCAGGAACCATTCCATGCGCCAATTGTTGCGCAATTCCGGTTATAGTACCATTAAAGTCAAGTAAAGTACCAAACCAAATTTCAGCCGGCTGACAGAAATAGAAACTGCCTTCTATCTCAGTTGAGTTGAGTGTCATAATCCTATCATAGAACATTCCGAAATCATTGCCCCATTCGAAAAATGTACCGCTATAGGGGCAGTTAACGTCACCTACAGGTAAAGCAGTCGCCTCGACTTCTAAAGAGCCGTTTTGCACAGTCCCGTTAACGTCGCCGAGAGGCGGTTGCCCATTACCGCCAACTATGGTTTGATTTGTTTGACATAATTCAATTGTAGTTTCAATTTCAGAGGCATCCAAAGCAGCATTGAAATTGTTGTCATGGCCAGAGGTTACGGTAAACATCAACAAACCACCGCATGTTTCTGAAGAGAGACCTTGATCCAACTCCCAAACCAATTCACCTGGGCCGGATTTGAAATCATCAGACATTGCAATTGAGTAATTCCCATTATCGTCAAAATTAGATACTGTAGCAATGCTTCCATCATCTACCATTGTAATGTTACCATTAATCAAAGAGCCAGTTGTGCCATCATAAGTTCCATTGTCAAAATCTACACCTTTGATAGCAATCATTTCGTGTGTTGAAGTTGCCATAGGATCACTAGAAACTTCTATCCAACCATCGACAATCGTTTGGTTGCTGGGCACTCTAAACGCATTCACTGTTATTCCATCTTCATCTGGACTGATAGGAGATGATATTGTCCAATTGGAGACTCCTGCACTTGCAAATGGTGCGAATAACATCAACATGACAAGAGCGGTTGCTAGTCTTCGGCGGCTGGCGGGCATAGACCTTACAGGCATAGTGAGATTATAGAATACTCGGTCCCTGTTCTACGAACAGGCAGATTGAGCAAATAGAAGTTAAATTATTTTAGACATAAAATTTTGGGAAAAATACGCATATTTTGGAGCCACTGGGGGGAATTGAACCCCCGACCTTCGCCTTACCAAGGCGACGCTATACCCCTAAGCCACAGTGGCAGTAATCTTTCGAAATGAAGTGTTGATTTAACCGCTACGGGCTGGGCAGTGAGATATCATTTGGAACGAAGACGCAAAATTTTCTTGCGTCAGACTCAAGACTTAGTCATGATTCGGGCGGGCTAAGCCGAGGTCGCATAGCCTGGTATTGCGCATGACTGGAAATCATGTGGGTTCTACCCTCGGGAGTTCAAATCTCCCTCTCGGCGCCATTAAACGAAATACACAAGACTGTGAAATTGGCCAATATGTGTCTCAAAATCAAGTTTGTTTCTTATGGTTGATTCGACCCGAGATGGAACGTGGAAGAAGGTGGAGCCATTCCAAATGATGAGGAATGGATTGAGACGGACCAGATTAGATTAAGTGATGTTCAACTTTCTTTCAAGTTGGAAGATAGAAATCCTAGATTAGCATTTGTTGATTCAATACTACAAGAATATGCGTTCCATGGAAAAATGATTTTGAAAGGATGGGGGCCAACCGAGGCACTAATTATTGGTATTGGAAGTCTTTCCATTATCTTAGGCGCATGGGATTTAGGCATTGGAGAAATATCCTCTGGTGGAGATTACAATCGATGGGGGTTGTACGGAGATAATGCTGGTTTTCTTCACGTCAATGACTTCTCACTAATGTTAGCTTTGCTTTCTCTAATCGCATGGATAGGGTTTTTTTCATTACTTTGGGCTAGATTCCCGTTGATGAGAGAAAATCTTGTCTACATGTCCATCGCAATCCTAGGAATTCAGGTAGGATATATTGTAAGCCATACATCAGCCACAAGTTTCCCATATGGTGCTGGAATCAGCGATTGGGCAGGAGTTGGGCTTGCAAATATAATTCTAATTTTCTTGGCAATAATAGTTGTACACAAAGCAGTAAGTGAAACCAGAGATATTCATGTGGAAGAACGACACTCCCATCCTGACCCTCGGGTTGTAAAAAAAGCATGGAGAGATCATAGTCTGAATGCATGGAGTTTCAATCTAGCAATCTGGATGTTATTTCTGAACATCTCCTCATGGGCAGGAGCACATGCAATATCTCCAAGACCACCTATTGAAAATGATATGACGATTTATGTTGTATTGTATGCTCTTTTTGGAATTCTTACAATCGCTGTTTGGATACACGTATTATGGTATCCAGAATTTATGCTTGGAGCAGCTGGAGATAGAATTCAATCGGTCAGAGCAAGGGAAGTTTCTGGAGAAATTGTACCAGTGAAATCTGACAAAAGACAAGGGTCCTGTCCTATATGCAACGCAGAATCTGTAGCAGTTAAATCCCAAGACGGCAGTATTGTATTGCCATGTACAGAGTGTGATGGTGACGGCAAACCAGGTGCCGCCTGTTCTAGTTGCAACAGTATCATACCAGCAAGAGTCACATGTTCAGAATGTGGTTCAAGCACTACTGTTATGAGTCACTTTTCTCGGTCTGAAGCCTGGTAATATCGAAGTCAGAGGAGCTAAGATGTTTCTAGATAATTTACTATTTTATTATGATGATTTTCTAGATAATATTCAGCCCAAAATGCGGAAAAAATTAGCTGCAATTTTGTTAATAATAGGAGCTTTGTTTATGCTTTCCTATTCAATCATTGATGATGATTTCTTAGAGATTATCGCCTTACTGATTGGGATTCTGCTAGTTCTTGTAGGCTTGGTGACATTTTTTCATAATTCGATAAGTGGTGAAACAATTATTTCGAATGAAGATTCAAATGAAGTAGTCGAACAGAATACAAACAATAGCGCCTTGCCCTGGTTAATTGGCTCCGTTTCTACATTAGCGTTTATCCTAGTGGCTTCAGTTATTTTCCTCTGGCTTAGATCAGTGGCTGATGAGATATTGATTGGAGGGCCTCCACCAACATTGACCGGATGGGAGCAATCGTACCAAGAATTGACTGGATTTGACGAGGTCAGCGGTTTGGATGGAAGTGGTGTGGTGGTTTGTGTAGTGGATTCTGGAATCGAAATGGATCATCCTGATTTAACGCATCTTGCCCTAGCTGGTTGGTTTGATGTGATTAATGGTCAAAATGAGCCCTATGATGACGAGGGTCATGGAACCGCAATGGCGGGAATTATAGTTGCGAAAAACGGTCTCACTGGGAATGCTCAAGGTGTCGAACTATTAGTTGCAAAAGCAATTGATTCCAATGGACAGGGAACTGATACAGGAATTGCTGAAGCTGTGGATTGGTGTGCGGATAATCAGGCTGATATTATCTCATTGAGTCTTGGTGGAGAGGGAGGCTTTAGTATAGGCGGAATTACCACTGACCAATTAGAAAGTGCAGTTCAAGATGCTCTAGATCAAGGCATCTTCGTGGTTGCAGCCGCTGGAAATGATGGAATGGATGATGATGGAGACGTATCCTCTCCGGGCTCTGTAGAGGATGTTATCTGTGTAGGTGGAGCGACTAGGCTGGGTAATGTTTGGAGTGGGAGTTCTCAAGGTGATAATGACGGAAGACTTTGGCCTCCGATGTTACCTCGTTCAGACCCTGATATGAAACCAGAAATTTTGGGACCTGGAGCAGAGGTACCCATTCTTTTTGCAGGAGGTAGCGGAGATGGTTCTTGGTGGGGATGGGCAAGTGGAACCTCGGCTGCCACAGCTTGGGTATCGGGAGGCTTGGCGATAATTCTCGAGGCACATCCAGAATTGCAAAGAGAGGGTTCTTCAGGAGGACCAAATGCAATTGATTTTATCAAAACTAAATTAAGTGAAAATTCACAAATGGATGATGGGCAATCTGAACATGATGAAAGGTTTGGTTATGGAATATTTAGAATTGATTTGATACTTGAAGAATTGGGGAATTCAAGTTCAGATACTAATGTGGAGGAACCTGTGTCGCAAAGCGGTTCGTGGATTACATTCACAGATTCATATCAATCAGAGCGTAGGAAAACCCCTAGTGTTCCGCCTGATAATTCTACAAAGGCAGCCGAGTGATTAGAATTTACAGATTGAACAAATTCTATCCATTCGTTAAATGAGGCAACTACCTGTTGAGCTTGAGTCATTTCCGACCCTTTCTCTGGTTCACCAACATCTCCTGTGGGTACTTGCGGTTCTAATACCATAATGACCCCTCCTGGAGATAGTAAATTGAATGCCGAGGACGCGATATTTGCTCTTTCAACCTCGGGCAAGTCGATGATAACTAAATCAATTGGCTGAGGCAAAGGTGCGGATTTTGCAATATCTGGAAGGGTTGTATTCGCTGCATTCCAAGATTCAGTTTCCGCAGCTAGTTCGACCCAAGGGTCTGAGATAACTTGAGCCCAATTTGAAGCATCATACCTCCGTAGTAAACGGTCAATAATCACGCCAAATTTACCACCTTCTTCAATCACCCTTAGGCTATCAGGTCGATTACTACCAATTGAATCAGAGTCTGCAGGATTACCACACCATAAGTCCATCATCCAAGCAGTCAAATGGCCAATCCCACCACCGACAATTACAACATTTTTGGCGGGAATTCGAGCACTGATGTCACGAATCCTTTTCCGAATTGAGCGCGGTAAAGGTCGTAAGTCCATGTGAATCATTTGTTCACCAATTGCAGCAGCAATTTCTGGCTCAGAAGCACTTCTTGATTCATCGTCGCCAAGAAGCTGCTCAAACATCTCTCTTTGAGACATAGTTGGCAGACCAATACCACCCCCTATCTCGCTCATATTAACGCCTCCAGTTGCTCTCTCTTGAACCATCCCACGTGCGGATGGCTTCAAGAATAGTAGGGCTGCCGCCTGTATGTGAACAAGGAGGCTGAAGAGGAGGAGGCGATTGATGTCGCTGAATGCTCGAGTTGTGATGATTTCACAGAGCACAGAATACTTCGAAGAGTGAACAAGGGAGAAGGTGAAGACTTACTCGTCCAATGTGTTTCGTGTAATGAAGTGCAAACTCTCCACTTAAGGCCCAGTAAGGCGATTAAGATTAATGCGATCTTGTCCGATGGCCCCGAAAGTATGACTTGTAAAATAGATTCAGATGATGATGAAGAAATCTATCTCGAGGATGTTTTCGAACACGAAGATATTCTTTACAGAGTTACTAGAATTGATGACTCTGAAACTAGGCCAAAGCGAAGTATGTTGGCGAGTGAAATCTTAACTCTATGGGCGGTAAGGTGTGATAAGTGTATACTACGACTTACAATGACCGATGGGGAAGAAAGTAAATCCGAGACTATAGAATGTGCTCCTGATGATGTTTTTATCTGTGGAAGTATTATGGAAATCGACGGTTCAAGATGGAGGATAAGAGCTCTTCACACAGGTAAAGGAAGAACTCTCAGAGGTAAGCGGTCAGCTATTGATATTCGACGGGTGTACCTGCATCCGGCAAATAGTCGCCGTGAAGATCGAGGGGACTATCGCCGCTGATTATCTCCGATTTGTCCATGGCATGATGATACTCTTTGCTACATGCCATGCAACATCAGGATTTTCTCTCAAGCGACGCATACTATACTCGTACCACCTACTGCCATAGGGGAGGTATACGCGGGTTCGATGACCATCTTTGGCCAACTTTCGTCGTATATTTCCTCTGACACCAAGAAGCATTTGAAATTCATATCCTGGTCCTTTACCGATTCTTTCAGGTCCTGCATTTTCTCTAGGATCAGCGGTTTTGGGACCCATTCCCCTTTCATCTAACGCCGCAATTGCGTGATTGATTACTGGTAAGTCATGAGAGGCAATTGCAGTGTATGCTCCAGAATCTAGTAATTCGTCAATCGCCTTGTTTGTTGCTACGACAATGTCATGATACCTAGTGTGCGCAATATCTTCGGATTCAAGGTAAATCCCCTTACAAATTCGAACATCGGAATTGCCATCCAGTCTAGATGCGAGTGAGAAGATATCATCACTGGTTCTAAACAACCGAGATTGAAGTACAGTTCCGATGTTGGTTAATCCTCTATCGTGCATCTCGGTAACAATATCAATTGTAGACTGGGTGACTCGATGATCTTCCATGTCTAACCTTACGAAAATATTGTTTTTTGCCGCAACGGAGGTTATATTTTCTATGTTTTCTAATGCTTTCTTTTCATCAATTAGTAAGCCAAAGGCGGTTGGTTTGACAGAGATATTGGCATCCATTCCTTCAGCAACGATCGCATTCAAGGCTCGATGATATTCACCAACGAAATATTCTGCTTCTTCTAAATTTGTAATTTCTTCACCCAATACATCCAGAGTAAAACAAGTATCTTGAGATTTCATTGAACGCATCACTCGCATTGCACTTTCTAAATCAGTGCCAGCAACATATCTCTTTGCAACCCACCCTACAATGAATTTTGGAGTGACTGGCATCATCATCATGATGAGACGGCCCATGACCCCCATATTGACGGTCGTGTAGCAGGAGCACTTTCACGATTGCTCAAGGAATAATCTCCTTACCTCGACGAACTTCAACCCCAAGAGAGGATAATTCTGCAGTGATTGCATTTCGTTGCCAAGCTTTGAATGATTTACGGTCTAAATGTGCAAAGATAGTTCCTCCTGGAAATGCAATACGAGTTTTTTCGATGGCTTCATGCACACTATGCCTCCATGGTCCAGATGGCGATTCTGTATTATGGTCATCAAAAATCAGGGCATAATTTGCAATTAAGTGACCAAATGGTATACCACTACGGATTGCAACATCCGAATGGCGAGGTGCATAATGCCCTCCTCCAAAACCAACCATAACATCCCCTTCTCCAAGCCACTCACCTTCGGCTAAATTATCTGAAAAACCTAGAACTCTTGAGATTACAACCGCCCACAGGATTGAGGCATCTTTGCGAATCCACTCAGATTCTTTTGAGCCAATCTCTAGGTAGAGAGTAGGTCTAGTTAGAACTGGACCATGATGAGTTGTCTCTAAACTAACCTCAAATTCATTTGCCATATCTGATTTACAGACTTCATCTCTTAGGGCAGAATAAATAGCAGAAAATCGGGGTGAAGGGGGTACTGCTAACCCCTTTTCTCCCCCAGCGAATCCAACTTCTCCATGAGGCACTTCACCTGGGACACCTATTGCATGAACTGTAAGTGAGGGAATTCCACTCTTTGCCGCGTGACGAGAGAGAACTAGGACTTCTTCGACTGACTCTGATGTCTCTTTTTCATGGAGTAAATCAATACCATCAGCATGAATATGTAACTTGTCGATTAAAAGGAGATGAACAGGGCGATATGAATGTCGCATCAACAATCCATGCTTCAAATTTTCAGATTCTTCCCAACCTCCAAGCTCTGCAACCGCTTCATGGAGATTTACGGAGGCGTTATCTGCTTGAGAGGCTAACAGAAGTGTCACCATAGAACATGCTAGAAGCCTGACAATTTCAAATCATCCAATCAGCAAAGAATTACCAAGCTCATTAGCACCACAAGTTCAAACACAATAGCCGATGGGTCAAATTGTGGATCGAACTGTTTCCTTCACTCCTACGCGAGTGGATAACTGTGCGGAATATTACATAGTAATTGGAAGTCTTGGAGAATTGGCAAAAATTGACAGAACTGGTAACTTAATTGGAGAGGTCTGTACACCCTTTGCTTCAACTATAACTCACTCTATCCCTTTAGCTGATTCTTGGATTGGCATCTGGGTGGAGCCTGAATTGAGATTGGCGAGAATAGCGAGATTGAATTTAGATGCAAATTGGAAGAATGGCCCCTCAAGTAGTGATCTCCGGATATCTGATAATCCTATTCAATTGCATCCAGAAAACTCGACTTGGTCACACGCTCTTGATGCTGAACCCACATGTATTGCTGGGTTAGGAAATGAATTTTGTTTTGCATTAAGAGGGAGAGGAATATATCTTATGGATTCAGAAGCAAATGAGGTTTGGAGATCCTCTCTTCCAAATTCAAATGTAGGCCGAAGGAATGGGGTTGAAACTGCTATTTCAATATCCAACCGTGAAGATAAACTAAGCATTTGGTATGACAATGGATTGATTGTAGATATCGCTCTCGATACCGGTTTAGAAATCGACCGAAGAAAGATAAAAATTTCACGGAAAATTGAGAGAGTATTTCACGGAAATGAGGCTCATATTCTTGCATTATCTCAAAGTGGATTTCTGCTTTCAGATGGTGAGGGCATAGTTGAATCTTACAAAACACCAGGGCCGCTATTATCAGCTAGACAGAAAGATGGTATTTGGGAACTTACAGGTTGGAGATTTGATGCCTTAATCCGGGAAAGAAGTTTAGACATTTCTTCAAGAAACCAACTTGGAGTTGGATTCATTGAGGGAAAAATTCTAACAAATGATGGGACATTGAGTGAGTTCTCATTCAATCGTTCTTGACAGTATATCCACACTTACCGCATGACTTACGATCTTTGTGAACCGCCAAGAAAACTCCGGGGCCACAATTAGGCTCTGGGCAAGTCTCTTTTCGAATCAATTTACCATCTTCGATAGAGTATTTCGA
>PANM01000013.1 GCA_002708385.1 Methanobacteriota archaeon
TTAAACACCCCTTCGGTCGACGGGCAGCCCAGCACTAGCCATGGGCCTGTAGCTTAGTCAGGTAGAGCGCCGGGCTTTTAACCCGGTGGCCGGGGGTTCGAATCCCTCCAGGCCCGCCTGACCAAGCCTCAGGCCCACGGTTTTCTGGGTTAGGGGCGACGTAAATGGCAGTGAAGAGTTCTACCAAAAAGCGTCTGATTGAGTTGGGCATCGATGCAGAGCATGCTCACAAACTCGCTGACGACGCAAATATGGATGCAATCAAGAGAATGACAGTTGAAGAGGTATCCGAAAAGACAGGAGTTGCAATGAGCGATGCAACTTTGGAAAATATAATGACAATCATCAGAGAACACAACACCTCTCGAAGAAGGAGTCGCTCAGGCCGAATTACCATTTCAAGAAAAGCCCTAGAAATGATGGATATTCCACAAGGCGAAGATCGCTTTAATGTACTAAATCACATACTAGTCCCTCATCATGAATTAGTCCCCGAAGAAGATGAGGCAGCAGTTCTTTCTCCATGGGGTTTAGAAGTTTCTGATGACGACGGTGGAATCAGAATAGCAAAGGAATTACTACCTAAGATTTTGATTACAGATCCTGCAGTTCAATCCATTAAGGAAAAGGTCGAGTCAGAACTCGAAGACTTGCCTGCAGGATGGCTTGCAAATAGGGTAGTCCGGGTAATTCGATACAGTAGAGTGGCTGGTTCTAGTACAGCATTCAGACTAATCGTGGAGAGTGCCTGAGGGGTTGATATTATGAAGGAAATCGTAGAAAGTTATTTTCAGCAAAGAAGTCTAGTAAATCACCAACTTGCATCATACAACGACTGTATTCCCTCAACAGACGGGAAGCTAAGTCGTATGGAAAAAATCGTCCGTAACATCCGTATCGGAACTGATGATCCAGTTGAGGATGATGATGGAGGTATAATCAAACTCGACGTTTTGGACAAAGAGATAGTAATCAGAATGAAGAATATTCATCTTGGCCGTCCTACAATTCGCGAAGCCAATGGGTCGGAACACCCAGGTACTCCTTTGGAATGTAGGCTTCGAAAACTGACATATTACTCGCCAGTTCATCTTGATTTCCAGATTATCAGTGACGACAAACCTACACCCGACATCGAAGAGAGAGTTCACGTAGGAAATCTTCCTATCATGGTACGTTCAGCCCAATGTAATCTTCACGCTAACCATATCTCACATCTTTGCGGAGAAGCGGATCGAAAATTAAACCCACATACCTCAATCGAAGATGCAGAAAGGTTGACTGAATTGCTTCGAAGAGCTGGAGAAGATCCACTTGATCCGGGTGGTTATTTTATCATCAATGGAACTGAGCGAGTGCTAATTTCAATGGAAGATCTCGCACCTAACCGAGTTACTGTAGAAAAGAACAAAAAGTATGCTCATGAAACAGAAGTCGCTAAAATTTTCTCCCAAAAAGATGGAGTTAGAAAGCCATTGAATATCGAAAAGCGCCGTGATGGTATGCTAATGGTCAAAATCCCAAGTGCGGGTACTACTCCAATTCCAGTTGTTCTGTTGATGCGTTCTCTGGGAATGGAAAATGACAAAGAAATATTCACAGCAATTGCAGGTCCTGCAGAGGCAATGAAGTATACAGTTGCAAACCTAAACGATGTCAAGGATAACGAAGAATACAATGTCGAAACCTCTGAGGAAGCACTTCAGTGGTTAGAAAAGAAATTCGCCGCCGGTCAACAAAAAGAATACCGTGAGGCTAGAATTCAAAATTTGTTGGATAAGGAATTACTACCTCACCTTGGTTCAGGCCCCGAACACCGAGAGAAGAAATCAATATTCCTAGGTAGAATTGTCCGCCAAGTTTTGGAAATGGCGATTACAGACAAGGATCCAAACGACAAGGACCACTATGCGAACAAGCGCGTTCGTCTAGCTGGAGATCTAGTCGAGGACTTATTCCGTGTCAGTATGCAACAACTCGCTAGAGATCTGAAATACCAATTAGAGCGACATCACAATAGGAAGCGCGAATTGAAAATCAACTCTTGCCTACGTCCTGATGTTTTAACTCAGAAGATAATGCATGCTTTGGCGACCGGAAATTGGGTTGGCGGACGTAGCGGAGTGAGTCAGTTGCTTGACCGAACGACATATCTTGCCGCTTTGTCACACATGAGAAGAGTCACCAGCCCATTGGTTCGGAGTCAACCTCATTTCGAGGCTCGTGACTTACACCCAACTCAATGGGGGAGATTATGCCCCAACGAAACTCCTGAAGGTCAAAATTGTGGGCTTGTGAAAAACGCCTCTCAAATGATTGACGTATCCGAGGAGGTTCACGAAAATGATGTAAAGCAACTTCTCAGCGAAGCCGGTGTCGATTCTTCACCTGCAGGTTGGGCTGAGGGTTTCAGAGTTCACGTCAACGGTGATATTTTCGGATTGCACAAAAACGCCACTAAGTTGGTTAATCAATTCAAGCGTCGCCGCCGACAAGGACGAATTCGTCCTGAAGTTAGCATCCGATACGATGGAGCTAACCGGGATATTTACATCAATACTGACAGAGGTCGAATATTGAGGCCCTTACTTGTCCTCGAAGACGGCGATTTAGTATTATCAAAAGAGCATCTGGACTTTATTAGATCAGGCGAATGGACATTCGCTGATTTGGTGTCCAATGGAATTGTTGAATGGGTAGATGCGGAAGAAGAAGAAGACCTCCTAATTGCCCCACGGCCTTTCGATTTGCCTATGGTTTCACCTAAGCATGGTCGGCCAATTAATCCCGCGGCAGTCGAGTGGGTTAATCTAGGCGCTTCCCAAATCAAGAAGGCTAAGTTGCGGGTAGAAGTCAAGATGCCAAATGGAGATGTTGAAATCGAGAATTTCAGCGTTCCTCTGAACTATTTCCAAGAAGAGCTAGAAAGCATAAGACGCAAGCAAAAGCGGCAAAATACAGTTCTTGCCTATACCCACGTAGAAATCGATCCACAATTAATTCTAGGTGTCTGCGCTTCTCTGGTTCCTTATCCTGAACACAATTCCACTCCGAGAGTCACCGGTGGTACAGCTATGGTGAAGCAAAGCCTTGGCCTTCCTAGTGCGAACTACCGACTCAGGCCAGACACACGGATGCATGTTATGCACTATCCACAACAATCGATAGTTGGAACACGTTCCATGAAAACCACAAACTTTGCTCAAAGACCAGGGGGTCAAAACTTCGTAGTTGCAATATTGAGCCACCATGGTTACAACATGCAAGATGCTGTTGTAATGAATAGAGCGGCCGTTGAGCGGTCCTTAGCCCGTTCATCTTTCATTCGAACATACAACGCTGAGAACAAACAATTCCCTGGTGGTCAAAAAGAACAAATCGAGATTCCAGGTACTGGCCTTGATGAGGTCAAGGGGCTCAAATCATGGGAAAGCTACGTTCACTTAGAAAGAGATGGATTGCCAACACCAGAAACCTATCTATCTAGCGAGGGTGCCGAGATTGGGGTTTTGGTAGGGAAGACTAGCCCACCTAGATTCCTGGAGGAATCTCATGGCCACTTCCTACAAGCCCAAGAAAGAAGAGAATCGTCAATGATGGTACGTAATGGGGAATCTGGTTGGGTCGACAACGTATATGTTACAGAATCCCTAGATTCAGGTCTACTTTGCAGAATCAGTCTCAGAACCGAAAAGGTTCCTGAACTCGGAGATAAATTTGCAAGTCGTCACGGGCAAAAGGGAATTATTGGCAGGTTGGTCGATGAAAAAGATATGCCGTTTACGGAAGATGGTATCGTACCTGACCTTATCATCAACCCACACGCTATCCCATCAAGGATGACCGTCGCGCACGTTCTTGAAATGATAGGTGGAAAGGTTGGTTCAATGGAAGGTCGCCAAATTGATGGAACCGCATTCAGTGGTGAGAAGGAAGAATCCCTACGTTCGGGTCTCCTTCGAAACGGATTCGCTCATACCGGAAGGGAAGGGATGATTAGCGGCGAAACCGGAGAAACTTTCGAGTCTGAGATTTTCACAGGAGTAATCTTCTACCAAAGACTCCATCACTTAGTAAGTAGTAAGTTGCACGCTAGAAGTCGTGGTCGAGTTCAGATTTTGACTCGTCAGCCAACCGAAGGGCGTGCTCGTCAAGGAGGTCTGCGATTTGGTGAAATGGAGAGAGACTGTCTGATTGCTCACGGTGCATCCATGGTAATCAAGGATAGGCTACTTGACGAATCTGATGGATGGCCTCTAATGGTGTGCAACAACAGTGGTTGCGGTCACATCGCTTATTATGACTGGAAGAGGAGAACGCCGGTGTGTCCGGTTTGTGGCGATAGAGCAGATGTTCACTCAGTTCAGACCTCATATGCATTCAAACTACTCCTGGATGAGATGAAAAGTCTTGGAGTGGCTATGCGCCTAGAACTGGAGGACAGAAGATGAGTGCCCGCGGAGTTGCTAAAATCCCAAAGAGGATTGATTCGATTAAATTTAGTCTGATGGATCCGAATGAAATACGAAAGATGTCTGCAGTCGAAGTAAAGACAGCTGATACCTACAAGGATGATGGTCACGCATTCAAACAAGGTCTAATGGACCCAAAAATGGGAGTTATAGACCCCGGAGTTCGATGTGAAACCTGTGGTAACAAACATGACGAATGTCCTAGTCACTTTGGACACATCGCTCTTGAATTACCTGTAATGCACATAGGTTTCACTCCTTTAATCAAAACCACATTGAAGTGTACCTGCAATGAATGTAGCCAAATTTTGCTACACAGTGCTGCTGACACACATCCGTTAGATCCAGAAAAATCCGAACAAGATTACTACCGTGATCGTGTTCATGATGTGATGAGAAAACATGGAGTTGGTTCGACTGAATTCAAGAAGATTATCAAAGAAATAGAGAAGGAATGCTCTAGCGCTAAGCGTGCAATTTGTATGCACTGTGGTTCTGAGCAAGGAAAGATTATTCTCGATAAACCAACAACCTTCAAAGAGAAGAAAGCTGACAAGGGAGAACATAAACTCAATGCACGTGATATTCGTGAATGGCTTGAGAAAATACCGGATGAACATTTGATATTCTTAGGTATGGACAGTCATTCCAGCAGGCCTGAATGGTCCATAATGAAAGTTCTTCCAGTCCCTCCAATAACTGTTCGTCCATCAATCACACTAGACAGTGGCGATAGATCAGAAGACGATTTAACTCACAAACTCGTTGACGTTCTGAGAATTAACCAACGATTAAGAGAAAATCGAGATGCAGGTGCTCCTCAATTAATTGTGGAAGATCTGTGGGAGTTGTTACAATATCACGTAACTACATACTTTGACAATCAAACAAGTGGTATCCCACCTGCCAGACATCGTTCCGGTAGGCCATTGAAGACTCTCTCGCAACGGTTGAAGGGTAAAGAAGGTAGATTCAGGAGCAATCTTTCCGGAAAGAGGGTTAACTTCTGTGCCAGAACCGTAATTAGTCCTGATCCAAATTTAGGAATTAACGAAGTTGGTGTGCCTGTGAGAACCGCAAAGGAACTCACAGTACCAATTCGTTCAACCAGTAGGAATCGCGAACAATTGAGAAGAATGATTCTTCGCGGGCCTGATGTACACCCTGGTGTCAACTATATCATCCGTGGTGATAGTTTCCGTGTCAGAATTACTGACAGAACAAAATACATCCGGGCAGGTTTCCGATGCCTCAATCCAGACTGTCATTGTGGCAGTGATGATGAACCATATCCTGGTTACAGACCTGACCTCAACACTGTATTACCGTCCCCCAATTTCCTTCCTGGGCTTGAGTTGAAAAAACAAATGAAAAGGAATGAATTGGGAGATTTAGAAGACATTTGGTCTGTTGATTTAGATGGCACCCTAGCTAACCTACGCGGTGAAGACGATAATGGACGTCCACTACCTGAAGATGATCCAAGAGCTGTAATTCATCACCGCTGGGTTTGGGAACAAAATAATCCTGACGAATATCTACCAGAACACCTCGAAGTCAACTGCCCACACTGCGGTAGCCCGGCAATAGAGGATGAGTATGGTGAAGTTTATCGGACTGAAGTCGAAGACCGTCTATCACCATACGACAGAGAGGGCAATCCTCGTCCTGGTGTTATTGTAGAGAGGCACCTAATTGATGGAGACGTTGCAATATTCAACAGACAACCATCACTACACCGAATGTCTATGCTTGTTCACGAAGTTAGAGTCATGCCAGGAAAGACATTCCGCTTCAACTTAGCAGATTGTACTCCATACAACGCTGACTTTGATGGAGATGAAATGAACCTACACGTAATTCAATCAGAGGAAGCAAGAGCTGAAGCCAAAATTTTGATGAGGGTTCAGGAACATATCATTACTCCTCGGTATGGAGGTGCTGTCATCGGAGGAATCCATGACCATATATCCGGTGCTTATCTTTTAACTCATGGCGAGAGAGTAATTCCCAAGGAATTAGCAATGGAAGTTCTCGGTTCGGTTGGTTGGGATGGTGATATGCCGCAAGAGATAACTACGAAAGAAGGCGTAGTTGGATACAAAGGAGCAGACTTACTCAGTTTGATTGTACCAGCAGGCTTCAAACTGAATTATACTAGTAGAAGCGGCGATAATGTCAACGTAACATCCACAGGAATTGTCAGTGGTACTGTAGACAAGCGTGGAATAGGCGCAGAAGATGGTCGACTTCTTGATGCGGTCGTTCAAACTCATGGTACAGATAGGGGTGCAGAATTCCTAAATCGAATGACAAAAATGACAATCGCAATTTGTACAGCATTAGGATTTACAACAGGTATCGATGATGAGGATTTACCATCTGCAGCAATCAAAGAAATTTCTGAAATCAACGCCCGTGCCAGCGATGCAGTCGATGCTGAATTAGCAAAGTTCGGTAAAGATGGACGAAGATATGAAACTAGACCCGGTAGAACCCCCTCTGAGACACTTGAGGAAAATATTCTGCAGATTCTAGATTCAGCCAAGGCCGAATCAGGAAACGTTGCAAAATCATACCTTGGAGAAGACAACTCAGCCGTAATTATGGCTACTTCCGGTGCTCGTGGTTCAATGGATAACTTAGCGATGATGGCAGGTTCTATTGGGCAACCTAAAGTTCGTGGTAAGAGATTAGAAAGAGGATACCAAGACAGAGTGTTGTCTCACTTCCCTCGCAACGTAATGGGTGCTGAAGAGAAAGGTTTTGTCTCCTCTTCATTCAAACAAGGTCTACAACCTACTGAGTTCTTTATGCTATCAGTGTCAGGAAGAGAGTCTTTGGTTGATACTGCAGTTCGTACCTCAAAATCAGGTTACATGCAGCGTCGATTGATTAACGCAATGGACGACCTGAAAGTCACTGAAGATGAAAATGGATCTGTAAGAAATACTGCTGATAGGATTATTCAATTCGAATATGGAGAAGATGGAATTGATCCGGCTCGAAGCAGAAAAGGGCTTCCGTTTGACATAACTAAGGTTCTAGATGATGCATTGGGGGGTGATGAGTGATGGTTGTTAAGAGTGCAACAAAGAAGAAACTCATGGACCTAGGTATTGCTGAGGAATATGCTCACCGACTAGCTGATGATCGAAAATGGGATGATGTCAAGGTTCTTACCGCAGGAGAAATAGCGCAAATCTGTGCTACTGATTCAGGTATGGCACAAAACATCTCTGAAGTAATTCAAGGTTCCACTAAAGCAGCCCTAAAGGAGAAGAAAGCAGAGAAGACTTTGATTCGACGCCGGGTTACTTCTCGCAGAAGAAAGAAGAGTTTACTTCCCCTACAAGATTATGATTCTGAGGAAAAAATGATCCAAATCCACCGTGATTTGGATATTGAAAACCCGATGTTCACAAGCCTTTCTAATGCTGCTGTAAAAGAAAATATCAGAATTTCACCCAAGACAATTAATGACTTAGTAAATGGTTTACTTTCTAGAGGTCAGAAAAAACTGACACCCGCTCAAGCGCGCAAGGTAGTCACTTGTGCCGCAGCAGATATGAAAATGTCTCGGGTAGATCCGCATGAAGCGGTTGGGATTACCACAGCTCAATCGATTGGAGAACCCGGTACTCAAATGACTATGCGTACTTTCCACTATGCTGGTGTTGCAACTGTCAACGTAACACAAGGTCTTCCTCGGGTTATCGAAATTGTAGATGCAAGAAAGGTTCCTAAGACGCCTACAATGCTCGTCTACCTTAATGAAAATGATTCCAAGGGCAAACCTTTGCGAACCAACGAAAAGAAGGTTCAGGCAATTGCTGCCGCAATAGAAACCACCACCACTAGAGATATTGCTTCGATTGATGTTGACGTTGCACAAAGGCATCTTAATTTGGAACTGAATACCAAAAATATTCGATTGAAGAAAATGACTGGTGCAGAAGTCAGAGACAAATTGCAAAGAGCTCTTCGCCTATACATTCAGGCTGACGACGAAGATAAGCCTAAGGTTCTGAAAATCATTCCAGGGGTGGTGAAAGAGGATGATTTAGCCCAATTAGCAAATGATCCACCAACATATACTGCTCTGTTGCAATTAGAAGATAAAGTCAAGAAATTACGTTTGAAGGGCCTACCTGATATTGTTAGAGCGAATGTTCAGGGTCCAAACAAGGACACTGGTGAATACTACATTGCAACGATTGGTTCTAACCTTTCCAAGGTCAGTATGTTCGATGGCGTTAACAGAGGTCGTACTTACACCAATAACATCAATGAAATTTATGGATATCTTGGTGTCGAAGCTGCGAGACAAGCTATAGTTAACGAGATGAAAGATACACTTGAGGGCGCTGGATTAGAGGTTGATACTAGACACTTAATTACAGTAGCAGATGTAATGACAAGCGAAGGCGAGGTTCGAGCAATTGGCCGTCATGGTGTTAGTGGTACTAAGCACAGTATATTGGCAAGGTCGGCATTCGAAGTATCCGTTAACCATCTATTGCGAGCTGGTATTATTGGAGAAAGAGACCACCTTCGTGGTGTAACTGAGAACATCATAGTTGGTCAACCTGTAGCCTTAGGGACTGGTAGCGTAGATCTATTCTACATACCCGAAGAGACAGGTGCTTGAAGGAGGAATAGAAATGGACTTAGCAAGACAACTCAAACAAGGAATTAGCACTGGAACCGTACTATTCGGACAACGGCAAACAATTAGTGCTTGTAACAAAGGAGATGCTAGATTGGTTCTGGTTGCGGCGAATTGTCCAGAGGACTATATTTCCAACTTGACAACTAGCCATCCCGATATTACAGTACATAGAGTATCGATAGTAAATCGGCAGTTAGGCGCAGCTTGTGCAAAACCCTTCCCAGTTAGCGCATTATGTGTTGTAGACCCCGGTCAATCTGATTTGCTAACACTGAATGGAAACGTTTGATGGCAACATCAAATGACTTCTATTTTGCATCTCGATCAGGCAATATTGGGGATTGCTTTCAAGATATGAATGACTGTCAGATACCATGGATGATGCCATCGGGGATTTGCTCAAACTCCGTGGTGTCGAATTAACCAAGGCTGAGAGAGTAACTGATTCAGTTGGATTCCGTTGCTTAGGCATCGCTGAAAAAATACCCGAATTACAGTCTGATACCCGCTCTTCTGTGTACGTTTGGCACATTTCCAAAGGTATTCTTCCAATTAGTGTAGGGGAAGCCGAAAGATGGTTAGTAGATGTGCCTACAGGATCACATTGGGTTTTAAGTGAAAGAGAGTTTCAAGATCAAGCGAGTAAACTATTGTATTCGGAGTTAAAAATTGAACTTTGGAGCCCTCAAAAACTCAGTCAATGGATTGGTGAGGCCGTCTTGAGTGGTGAACTCACAGCCCATGCTGCTATTTTTCCTTCTCCACTAATTACACCTGAAGTTGAAGAAAAATCTGCTCCCGCAGAAAACCTCATTATTTTACAAGCCAAAATCAATCTTGACGAATGGGCTATTCAGAGAGGGATAGAATTTCTTGACGCAAAACCTATTCTTTTACAAGCAAGGATTTGGAATATCGTTGGAGCCTTAGTTAGTCCTGATGGGCAAAGGGAAGAGGGTGAATGGAGAGTTCTAGAAGACCCTTGGGCCGATCGTTTAGAGCTCTATAATTCAGAGAATAGTCTACAAACTCCACTCAACCTTAGAATAATTAACTCGCAAGAAAACAAATTACTTTCAGAATCCGACCTAAGGGTTATGCTAGTAGGAATTTTGGAAACACGAAAGCAAGGGAAACAACAAACCTCAGAGGGAACTTCCGTTAGAAGTACAATGCTAGAAAGGTGGTCATTCGATTCTGAAGGTGCTCATCTAGAAAATTTACCTTCAGCCATACCTGGCTGGATTATAGATTATGATGGAAGAAAACAAATACTCCATTCAAGGAATGGAAGAACATATGATATCAGTTTCTTTGAAGAGCCATAATTTCGTCTGTTGAAAGTGTGTCTCCAGACATCAATCTGGTCATTAGGTCTGCAACTTCCACTTGTTGGTCTTCTTCAGTGGAACCTCCTTCTCTAACTTCAATAGCCTTCAGTAAATCCTGCATAGAATGTATGCAACGAAGCGAAACAATGTATCTGCCGTGTGAAGAATCTGCCTCTCTCTTAGCTCTAGTTACCCCCGACTGAGCAGAATTTGCCTTTCCTCGAAGTCTATCGACCTCTTCAGATAATTCTGCCATCAAGTCATGGGCTTCTTGTGCACCCACAACTGCTGTTTTCACCTTCTTGTGTGCATATTCTTGTTTCTTTTCTGCATCACGTAGTTGAATTTTTAATTCTCTAATTCCACCATCTGACTTTTGTTCCTTTGCTTCCCTTAATTCTTGGTGTAATTTTTTCATTTTGGATAAAAATTCACGTTCCTTTTTTCCAAGAAATCGGCCTTCATTGTACTGCCTTTCTAATCTTTCTATTTCAGTTCTTATCCTACCTGGAGATCTTGTTCTGTTTGATTTTTGTTCTCTTTCATCTTTAACACCATTTTCAGCAATTTTTTCACGAAAAACGGTTCTGATTTCTCTCAGAATTTCAGTTCTTTCTGCTCTTAATCCTTTTAACTCCCGAACTGTTTTATTCGCTTCATCTCTGAGTGATTTTTGATTTTGAACTTCGGTAATCAATTCCTTTACTTGACGATTTAATTCATTTCTCTCATCTAGTAATTTACGGACCTTAGAATTCCATTGATCCCTCTCTTCTCGGTTATAGGATATTTGTTCTTGAACGTCATCACAAAGAGGTTGTAAAATGCTGCGAATTTCCTCGCTTTCCATCTTCATTGAATCAACCTCTCAACATTTCGTCCAATAGTTTGCATATAAGGGCATTTGGTAAAGAATAATCTCACTCTCTTCGGGTTGCAGAATTCCCTTTCCTTGGTCCACCGCGAGTAACACCAAGTCTACGCATACCCTTTTTCCGACCTTTTGCTCTTTTTGGTACGGATTTATTTTCATCATTCGACTTATCCGATTTTCCTGTAATTTCAGTAAGTCCACCAGATTCCAATAGTGCAGACAATTCATTAGTATTCAACGCGCCACCAGTACTAGCTCTATTTTTTACGTCTGTAAGTCGTATTTTCTTTCCTTGTTGGGATGTAATTTTAAGATATGAACGAATTCTTCCAGATTCTTTGCGTAGTTTCTTTCGTTCAGATTTGATGGCATCTAGACGTTTATCGATACCATTAATTTCCTTACTCATCCTGCGAATTTCCTTCCTAGTGATTTTGTTTGAATCTAATTCAGTTCCTTCAGTCACAGTCTCTTCTACATTCAGTTTTGTCTTTTTTGTTGAATCTAAATCAGTCGTAATCTTACGTAATTTTTCTATTTGGGTCACATATCTAGTATGGGCTTGCTCAGCTTCTCTCTTTCGAACAACTGCGGCTTGTAACTCAAAGAATCTCCTAAATGATTCGAGTTCTCTATTGATTGTTTGAACTGCAGTAAGGTCGTTATCGATTGTTGTTAACTTCGAATATGTGTCAGCCATCCATTCTTCCAAGACAGAAGCAGGCGGAGGGATGGAAATGTTGACCTTATCTCGTAATTGCCTTTCTTTGTCCGCTTTTTTCTTAATTTCGTGAAATCCCCTCAATAAATTGCGTCTTTCTCCGTCCACTTCTTCTATACCACCAATAGCGGATCTTAATGATTTTACAATTTCAACCTGGGAGCGTCTTTCTTGTCTTAGGGAATTAAATTCATCATCGAGAGAGCGCAAATCCCTCTCTAATTGCTTGGACTTTTCATCGATTTCGACATGAGGTAGCGCCTCAAGGTCATCAAATAGCCCTTCACTCATTCTTCTTCAGCCCCTGAATTTGATGGCTTAGTTTGTTTTGACTTAATTTTCTTTGTTGAATCTTCATTTCTTTTTTTCCGAGCGAAACTGGAATCGCCTCCCTGTTTCACTCTTTCCATATCCTTAAGCAGGTCAGGGTAACCTACCCCTAATTCACTAAAGCCATCGTTTAATCTACGGCCCCAATGTTCTATCGCATAATCAGATTGGGAAAATAATTCCTTTGCTCTATCTAATTGTCTTCTCAGTTCTCGTAGCTCAGATTGTAGGGCTACCTTTTTGTCATGCAAAGGCTGTGCCTTTTCAACTGCTTTAATCATATTTTTATGAGCCTTATTGGCAATTGAAAATAAATAAGAAACTTCTCTTCTAGAGTCAATATATTCGGCCATTTCAGGATTCGAATCCCTTCTTTCTCTAAGCCATTTTTCATTCTGCTCAATCAATTTTTTCCTACGCTCAATCAACTTCCTTTCGGCCTTATGATCCAAGGCGGATGTCTGAATTTGTTCTTCTATATCCTCTAATTCTTCGAATAATTTTTCTTTTTTCCAATCAGGGTCAAGATTAACCATTCCGCCAGATTCGACCAAAACATCTCGATGCGTTTTAACTTTAGGAATTAATTCTCTTGCTCGAATTTGAGCTTGATCTCGTTCATCTTTCAACCGTGCTACTGCTTCATTTGCTCTTTGATGTATTTCAACAGATCGAGACACCTTTGGCGATAAATTCTGTTCCTCGGCCTCCAAGGTTCTGATAACTGTGGGTAACTGCTCATTCAACAACATCCTTCGGTTCAATAAGGCCTGCGCTAAATGGTCGGGCGTCACTGCCAGGAGAGCCTCAGAGTCCATATGCATGCGGCGCAAATTAGAATCTGCCATAAAGGTCACTACGTGACCTATTTTTGGGGTTTCCTTGATAGGTAGACCTGCTCCGACTTCTCGCTAATGCAGGCAAGCCTTAGTCGAAGCAGCATGTTTGTATTGGTTGCATCAATAATTCTAGTCACGCTATTTTCGATTAATGTCAGTGCAGAGCAACGATTTACCATAGAAAACCCATTGGATTGGGACACTACTCTCATCGATGCATCTACATCAGAGCCATCTGGAAACGATTCTGCATATGTCGGAGATTACATCCTAATCTCAATTGAACTCGATAATTCAGATACAACTGCCGGCCATGATGAGTGGTGGTTCGTAATGGAGATTCAAGGTCAGTCCTCTCCCGCATTGACGGGTTTTCTAGAGGGGGCACAAGATGTTGTTTTGGTTAATGTCACCTTTGGCCCCCTTCCTGAGGGTGTCTTGCTTCTTACATTCGGCATAGAATCTTCTGGTCAAAATAAGAGTCTAACTTTTGGCGTGGAACCAAATCCAATTAATCTCACCGCTGCAGGCTCTCCTGAGATAGCAATAACAGGTGAGCCTGTCCACAAGGGCGATGCGTTAACTGCCTCAATTTTAGTCCATAACCAAGGGGACTCACCTCAAATTGTTAGTCTTCAAATTATTGAAGGTGACCTCAGTCCAATTCAAGGATCGGGTGTAGAAATCAACCCAGGGTCAAGTAGGGAAGTCTCTACCTCTTTCCTACCTTCATCAGTCGGTTCGTTGATTTTAGATTGGAGGGTAGTCTCCAATATCGGTGGGGTTGCCCGTGAATTAAACGGGAGTACCACAATAGAGGTTCTAGATTCACAATCATTAGATCTTGTAATTGATTCTACCGATTGGGATATAGAAAACGGATTAAATTCAGAAATATCTCTTTATCTTAGTCAAGGTCGGTCTCGAACTGTTGAGATTGAGATTTCTGTAGTTGATCAGGCCATAGAATCTACACTACAAACTTTCCAATTTATGATGGACCCTGGAAAAAGAGATTTAACGCTCCCACTTGGAAATCCATCCGCTGACTCTTTGATTATCAGAGTGACTGCAATATCTTGGTTAGCCACTAATGATATAGAAATTCAAACTATATTAGTACCACCTTTGTTGGATTTGGAAGTAATTGCAGGTATTCCAAATCCAATTGAACCTATAGTAGGTGGAAGTGTACAACTTCCATTTAGTTTAGCGAATAATGGGAATACTCCTACACTATTGGGTGAGGTGAGGGTAGTAAGATATTCAGACAGAATGATACTTGATTCTGTCAATGTAGAATCGGTCAATTCTGGTGGCGTTATCAATGATGAATTTTCGATAAATAATTGGCCTGATTCGAAAGTCGTGGAAGTTGAAATCATTTGGATTACTAGTGGGCAGACAAAAAGTAAACTGCTAGAAATAGAGACTTATTCTGATCCAAACGAAGACGCCGAATTGCCTTTTGATTTGATGGCGTCAATTTACGGAACGATATTCGGCTTAGTAATTGTAATCTTCATCTTAGTATTATACCGGACAGTATCTGAAAACGTAGAGGACACAGGTAAATCGCGATTTAATCAATTACGCGCCTCCCGAGGGGAGAAGAAGAAAACAATAACTGCTGAAAAAAGAGAGATCAACTGTCCGGAGTGCGATCAGCGATTGAATATCCCGAATTCTCATTCAGGAGCGGTCAAATGCCCTGCATGCACATCGAGGTTTACAGTCGAAGCAATACCCACAAATGATGACGAAAAATCTGACAATACCTCCACTTCAGACCAAGAATCAATTGAAAATAATTTAGCATCGTCTAATGATTTAATTGCAAGTTCAACTACTGATATGTTATCCTGTCCTAGTTGTGACCAATCGCTCAAAGTTCCTCTTGAAAGGCGACCGGTAAAGGCGAGGTGCCCTGCTTGCCGTTCAGAATTCCTCGCCGAAGAGGGTGATTAGAGGTAATTAATTGAGAGGTGAGAAAATGAAAGAGTTGAGCGAGTTTGAAGAGATGTACCTAAAACGGATGTTTGAGATACACGCCAAAGAACCCTCAGCCATAGTCAAGACCTCTAGTTTAGCAGAGATGATGAGTGTTAGCGATGCATCAACCACAGAAATGATTCAACGTTTAGCAGGTAGGGGTCTAGTGACTTACATACCATACAAGGGGTCTAGACTCACAACTGAAGGTTTTTCGATTGCTGCCAAAATTAAACGACGTCAACTTCTAGTTGAAATGCTGTTGACAGATGTAATTGGTTTTGAAGGTGATATTCATTCGATCTCTTGCGAAATGGAACATGCGATAAATGACCAATTAGAAGCAGCGATAGATAGTCTCTTGGGATATCCTGAGGTAACCAATTCAGGAGAACGTGTTCCGCAAGTAGCCAGACACTTTGAAACTGACATTCATACTACCCTTTTACCAATATTGAATATGCCTGATGAAAGCTCAGGAGAAATAGAGTTCATTGCTCTTTCAGGACAAGAATCCAAAACCTTGGAATCTCAAAACGTTAAAATTGGCAATGTCGTGTCTAAATCTGACAATGATTTGTTCGTTAATACGCAGCTAATTTCAATTTCCGATAATTTAGCCAAGAAAATTTTAGTCAGATTAGGAGGTTGAATCATGGAAGATGATGATACTTATAGTTTAGAAAAGGCTCTAAGTTCTTTAACGGATTTACCTGCAGAGAAAGAGCCTAATCTAGAAGAAAGAAACTCACATAACCATGAATCTAAATCAGGGATAGTAGAAACCGCCCAAATAAAACCCTCAAAAATTCATGGTTTGAGAAGCCAAGAAAAGACCCTACTCCGGATAGATAGACTACTAGTCAGCGGGGGGGTTCGTTTTGTTTTGTTTTTACCGTTAATTGTAGTCGTTAATTTTGGTCTCGCCCATTCTTACAGAAACACTACTCCTGAATGGTGGATCGAACACATGCAGGAAGTCGCACCGGTTGAAATGCACCTAGGGATTCATTTCCTTTCATTATTTATTTTAGTAGCAAACATGGCTTTGTTAATTCTGCTATTCCGTTTGCTAACTGTCACAAGAATGATTTTTCAACACGAAGCTGAGGCTCTTACAACAGCCGGATTAACATTCAAAAGTTCACACGGTTATGCCGAAATGCGTGCAACGATTAATGGCTCTAGGAGGCAATTAGGTGCAACAATAACATTTCTTCTATTTGCAATAATTTTCCTTGCAATTGCCTTATGGTTAGCACCTGATGGTGATTTGTCCCCAAGGCTTGTGGCTCTCTCAACAGGCTCTGTACTCGCAGGTCATGGAACCTTCCTCGTTTCGAATAATTCTCGATTTAACGCCAACGAACCCTGGGGCATGCTAAATGCTTTCTCGCCACCTATACATCCCGCATTATTGACAAGACCTTTTTCAGATGTAATTAAGGCTCATATTGACCCGTTGTTGGCAGTTAGGATATCTGAATACCTCCGAACAGTCGAGAATGAAGTCAATCCTGGTTTTTCAATGACTCAAATGCAAGAAACTCTTCTTCACCTTCTACATCTAAGGAGAAAATCATTAATCGATGAAAAGGAATTCAGAGCCGCACTTTCCGAAATGATTGATACAGATTCGATTGACAGATTTTTCGATCACCCAGAATTAGGCCAGGAAACCTGGGACCGCCTTTTATCAAGAGCGATGATAGATTGTGCCCCATTTTTCCGTCTTCATGACAGGTTACACATGAGGCATCAAACAGCTAGAATAGACGATGTTTGGTTTGATGTAGATATGGAAAATTTAGTAGTTGGTCCTGCAAACTTATTTGCATTCATACTTAATCAAACCAATGAAGTTCAAGATCTAGTTTTAAGAGTTCAAACTCCAGACTTTAGACCGAATGAATGCGAATATCGACTCAAGGTAGAACCTCATAAATCGATTTTATTTGATGGAATTATTTCACCTAAACTTACTGAAACTTTACCTAATTTACTTAACTCTACGAGAATAATTTGGCAGAGTTTACTCCCATCAGGTACGGGGGAATCTACCGTTACTATCCGCCTTGAAGATCTGGAAGGAAATTTAATTGCGGGTAGAGTTCTTACAGTCCAAATCCGAAACGATTTGTTTACACGTCTAAGGATGACAACAGGCGCACTTTTCATCTTGGGGGCTATAATTGCTATCTTGTCGCCAATATTACCATTTGTTGGTTCAGTACTCGGCCTGTGACTTTTCATCAGGTCCATTCAAGAAGCAAACACTTGTGGCCGTCACGTGTCTGAAGAGAGTACCAACCCAGACGATGACCTCAGGAGTCGTCTGCATGCAATGGAGACAAAACTTCGACGTATGAGAGATAATCGTAACAGTCACAATGAAAATGCTCGTAGAGCTGCTGATTCAAGAAATGCTGTTCAGGAGCAAGCACAGGCAATCAGAAAATCCATAGATGAATTTAAGTTACAGCAAAAGGAAATAAGAGATAAAGCACTTATTCACAAGGCCAAGCGTGATGAAATTCAAGGCCATATCCGCGAATTAATTTCCAAAAAGCGTGGTCGAAGAGATGAAGAAAGAGGTTCCAAATCAATTGTTATTGAATTGTCTGAAACGGAAGGGCAAATCGAGAGAATCGAAAGGCGATTAGAAACAGATGGCCGATTAAAATTAGAGGATGAAAATAAACTCCTCAAAGAATTAAAGAAATTGATAGGTAAGCGAAATGAACTACTACCTGCGGTTAAGGAACACCAAGCGATAACTATTGACCTTGGAGATATGGATGAATCAATAACACGCCTCAAGGCCGAGGCGGATTCTGAACACCAATCAATGCTAGATTGTCATAAACAAGCAGATGAATTATGGGAGGAAATTAAGCCTCTTTTTGAAGAGAGAGATTTCTTGAGAGCCGAAGGGGATCGACTTCACAATGCTTTCCTAGAGGCCCGCAAATCAGCCGATGAAGTTCATTCGGAAATGAAGGTGCTTTTAGACCAAGTTAATGAAATTAGAGATTCAATTAAAGCCGCACGCGAAGAACGTGAAAAGACGATTAAAGATCATAATCAGTCCGTAAGAGACGCATTCAGGTCTCCTTCTGAAAGTGAAGAATTAGCAGGCTCCTTAGAAGAAATGTTGTTGCAGAGCGGGTCGCTTACATTGGGCGGAACCGGAATGGAAAAAGAACCAGTATCTTCAGAAGATAAGCTTAGGAAAGCCAAAAAGAGAAAGTTAGGTACCACTAGAGGTAAGGTTTGAGGTTACCATCCTCTCTCTTCTAGACGTACATCCAAGGTTTCAATTTCTAAACCCGGCATTGGTTCTCCTATCATTGCACTTGCTTCAGCAACAATCGATGGGTCCTCAAAATGATGAGTCGCTAGAACAATAGCTTCGGCTGTTTGCACAGGATCAGAACTCTTGAAAATCCCTGAGCCAACGAAAATACCATCCATTCCATGTTTCATCATCAATGCAGCATCCGCAGGTGTTGAAATCCCTCCTGCTGAGAATGTTACTACAGGTATTCTACCAAGCTTAGAAACATCCTCCAGAACTGCTGAAACTTCTGTCCTTAGTTCTTCTATAGTTCCGAAGGGTGTATGTGTTGTCTCTAGTTTGAAAGATGAGACTTTCTCAACCCGATGAAATCCTTCCATAATGGTATCAACCATTTCCTCTCTTCCATCTTTACCGACAGATTGTGCGTGAGCGATTTCGTCAGCAACCAATCTCGCATGTTGCACTGCACTGACTACATTTCAAGTTCCTGCTTCGCCTTTTGTTCGCATCATAGCGGCCCCTTCGGCTACCCTTCTCACCGCTTCACCTAAATTTGTGCACCCGCAAACGAAAGGAACTGTGAAGTTATTCTTTGCAATATGGAAAAAAGGGTCAGCAGGTGTCAATACTTCAGATTCATCAATCATATCAGCCCCTAATGCCTCCAAAACTCTGGCCTCTTCATCATGGCCGATTCTGGCTTTTGCCATGACTGGTATTGAAGTGGTTTCTATAATTTCTTTGATCATATCAGGGTGACTCATTCGAGCAACCCCTCCGCTGGCTCGAATATCGGCGGGCACTCTCTCCAACGCCATCACAGAAACCGCTCCTGCATCTTCTGCAATGTGGGCTTCCTCTGCGTTGACGACGTCCATGATTACTCCGCCTTCCTGCATTTTAGCGAAGCCTCTCTTCAGCAACTCTGTGCCGTGACGCATTCCTGACAGGTCAACTCGTTGAGTCATATCCCTGCCTGAGAGTAATCACTCATCAATATATGTCTAAGTCCAGTAGCGGCTAAACTTCAATCAGCGAGAACGGGAGAATCACCCGTGGCAATTTCTAGTTCGAGGCTTTCATTCTCATTCCTCTCGATCCATTCCATTTCTTCATCGGGAACATCAGTATCGGCAAAAATCGCTTCGACCGGGCATTCTGCAACACAAGCAGCACAATCTATGCACTCGTCAGGGTCGATGACCAAATATGTGTCTGCTTCTTTGAAAGCCTCGACTGGACATACTGCCACACAATCCTGATACTTGTGTCCGACACATGCGCTTGTCACTACGTGGGTCATCTCATCACTCAAACTTGCGTGGGGGATTTAGCATAAGAATCCTTGTCAGCATTTTTAACAAAAATCTCTTATATAGTGGTTATTCAAAGACGGCACTTCCAACTAAAGTTGTAATTATTTCGCTTGGTTTTTGACCTGGGTAAGATTCAATTTTGAATCGACCTTTGACAGCATTTTTTCTTTCAGGTCCTTGCGCTAGTCTGTATTCTCCTGAAACCAATGCAGATAATGAAAGCCGTACATGCAATACTTTGTCGTCATCAATTTGAGATTTGAGGCCATTGCTGACAATTTCTTCCAAGACTCCTTCTCCTAATTTTAAAAAACTCAATTTAGCAGATTTTTTATTCGTGATTTTCATTTCTAGTATAAACTGGGGTGCTCCGTGATAGGATTTACCTTTCTCTCGAATTATTTCTGATGTTGTATCGGAAAGATTCTTCATTGCTTGCTCAATTAGATTGATGTCATCAACACAACTACAGTGTATCCTCCAAGATACGCCGTGGAATGCCATCATCACCTCCACGAATGGGCAGCCCTTGAAGAACTCCCTTTCGGCATTTGGAAAGTTAGGGCATAGGGGCTTTCATTCAAATACTGGATGGAAGTCGGCCGGTTTGCAAACGGGGTAGCCCCCGATACGAGGTGTTTCTCATGGCAAAGGGCGCAAAAGCAAGGGCAGCGGCACGCAAACAGAGAGACAAGTGGAAGGCAAAGCGCTGGTACACAATACGAGCACCTCGTAATCCGTGGTCATTCAGAGTCATTGGGGAAACCATCGCAGAAGAGCCTGAGCAATTGATTGGGCGCACCTACGACATAATGCAGAATGAACTAGATGGTGACTTCTCCAAAATGCACGTAAAGGTGATTTTCAGAATCACGGAAGCTCTAGGCGGAGACGCACTAACCGAATTCATAGGTCACAATGTTTTGAAAGACCATATTCGCCGTCAAATTCGCCGTCATCGAGGTAAGGTCGATGATACAGTGGATGTTGTTACTGAGGATGGCTATTATGTCAGATTCAAGCCTTTACTTATTTCTCGATCAAGAGTTAAGTCTAGCCAAAAATCCGCTATGAGAGCCAATGCACGTGATACAATCCTAACCATGGGTGCAAGTTCCACTTGGATTCAGTTGCAAAAAGCCGTACTGGATGGCACAATGGAGGATGCAATCAAGGAATCAGTCTCCAAGGTCAGCCCTGTAAGGACAGTCATGATTCGTCGAAGTCAATTACTCCAGAGTGGAGTGATAGTGGAAGATGGCCCTACATTAGACGAAATTCATGCCGAAGAAAAGGCGGCCGCAGCAGCTGCTGAAGTTGAAGAAGTAGACGTTTTGGCTGCTGCAGAGGCTTCAGCGGAACTTTCAGAAGTTGATGAGTCGGATGTTAGTGAAGAAGTAAAATCCGAGGCAGAGGATGATGACTCTGGAGATAAAGAAGATTCAATCGACATTCCAGAGACTGATGATGACACAGAGCAAGATTTTAACTCTATGACCGTAGCTGAATTAAAGCAATTACTCAAGGAAGCTGGAAAACCCGTTTCTGGTAAGAAAGCAGACTTAATTGCCCGCCTGCAAGAGTAATGATAAAGTGGGCAGGAAGCCCATTTCATTATCAGAGGGTTGGTTAGTTTGGTAAGATTAGCGGTGATAAGTGGGACAGGAATGTCTGCACTCGCTGAGGAATTACTGGATTTTGGAGGAACTCAAAATACCATCCTTGTAGATTCAAAATGGGGTCAAGTTCCATGTATCGTAATTAAAACAAAAAAGGATTCAATTTTATTACTCGATAGACATCATTGTGAGGGTGATGCAAGAACTCCGCCTCACGAAATTGAACATAGGGCAAATATTCATGCAGCCAAATCATTTGCTCCGAATTTAATTTTAAGTGTAAATTCTGTTGGTTCAATGATAGAAGAATTGCCTCCAGGGACTATTGGTGTAGCAGGTGATGTACTCGATCTGGCTGTTAGGCCTTGGACATTTCATGACAATGATGCGATTCATGCAGACAGAACATCGATTTTTGACAGAAATGCAAGTTTAATCTGTTCCAATTCACTTTCCAATAGTCAAGAAACTACACCAATCGGAATTATTGTTGCACAATGTGTAGGGCCCCAATTCGAATCACCAGCAGAAATTGATGCACTTGTCAGGTTAGGGGCCGATGTTGTTGGAATGACACTTGGCCCTGAATCGCGTCTTATCGCAGAAACTGGTGTCCCACATGTGGCAATTTCTTGCTCTTCAAATTGGGCTGCCGGAAGGACACCCGGTGACCCGTCTGCGGAAATAGATCACCATGCCGTTGATGCAATGGCTGCAACTCTAAGAGCTAGGGTTAAAGATTGTATTATTGCATTATTAGATAATTACTGAGGGTTAAATGTGCGTGACCAAAGGATAGGTTTGCCCCTTCTTGTGATAGCAATAATTCTATTCGCTTATTCGATTGACCGTATGGATTATTGGGACCAAGCAGACAAAGCTTACGAAAAAGAATGTCTACCTCATAATAATCCTCAGCCAAACGCGGAAATTTGTCAGGAATTGGAAAATGAAGCAAATTCTCGTTTAACCAATTTTTCTCTAACATTATTTTCATCAATTATAATGTCACTTATTGGTCTTGTATATCTTCTTCCTCAGGGGGATGACTACCCAAAATCTCCACCAGGTGGAAGGTTCTAGGGGATTAGACAATTTGATGGTTCTCCAACATCTGGGCGCTCTATGGAAAGACTCCTGAGTGTAGATGATTGGAAGGAAATTGAATGGAATTCTAAGCCCGATGGCTCTTGGTCTACCATGATGGCTAGGGTTGCCGCTTTCCATAGTAAACACGATTTCGCCAACCCTGAGAATAATGGGCATGATATGGGTTACCGTGTTGCCCTAACCGTTGAGGAATTAGGTGAGTTTGCAGCGGCAATCACCAAAGGAAAGCCTAAGGAAGAAGCCTCCGAAGAACTAGCAGATTTACTGATTTTGATACTTGGCCATTCTCTTGCAATGCACATCGATTTGGAATCCGAATTCCACTCAAAAATGGATAAAATAATGCAAAGAAAAGCCAGAAGAGGAAACTTGGGAATTAGAGTAACAGAATACGACGGAGAATGAATTTGGAGATAACTCTAGGACTGTCATAATAAATCTATTATCCTAAATTATTAGGTTTTTTTAAATTGTTAATAATATCCGGCCAACTATGACGTTGGACATGCAAGCCGCTCAAGATGATGAAGAATCGAATCCAAAAGTCGACTCTGAAACGTATGATGTAATTATCGTCGGAGCTGGTGCAGCTGGAATCGGTGTCGGAATTGCTATTGCTCATGCAGGAATTGAGAACTTCCTGATTGTTGATAGAGATACAGTAGGTTCCTCTTTTTCTTCATGGCCAGAAGAGACTCGATTCATTACGCCTTCATTTCCCAGTAATTCTATTGGAATGCTAGATCTAAATTCGATTGCAATCGGAATATCTCCCGCATTTAGCATGAAGGTTGAGCACCCTACTGGTAAGGAATACGCCGAACACTTACAGGATATAGCTGAATATTTTGAGCTCCCAATTTTAGAAAATACAAATGTAGATTCTATAGAGAAAACCGACGGGTTATTTCATCTAAATATTGGTGACAGTAACTTGCTGGCTAAGAATGTAATTTGGGCTGCAGGGGAATATCAATATCCACTATTGGATGGATTTGAAGGCGTTGAATTATGCAGGCATACGGCAACAGTTTCGAGATATGCAGATTTAGAAGGGGATAATTTTCTAATTATCGGCGGATACGAAAGTGGAATAGATGCTGCATATCATCTTGCTAATAATGGTAAAAAGGTGGTATTATTCGACATTAACAGCCCATGGGACGAAGAAAGTTCAGATCCAAGTATTACTTTGTCTACTTTTTCATTCGAACGAATGAGAAATTCAAATTTTGAAAATAATGTCAGATTAAACTCGCAGACTCCAGTAAAATCAGTCAAGATAGTAGATGGAACCTACGAAGTCAGAACTCAAGATGGTCAAGTCTTCAGTTCTAATTCTAAGCCTCTGTTCGCAGGCGGATTCGACGGAAGTCACCAATTCGTGTCACATTTATTCGATGAAAGAGAAGATGCATTCCCCTTACTGAATGATAGTGACGAATCAACTATAGTTCCTGGTATGTACCTTTGTGGCCCATCAGTTCGTCATGACGGTCATATTTTTTGTTTCATTTTCAAATATAGACAACGGTTTGCAATCGTCGCGCAAGCAATTGCATCGTCCCTAGATATCGATACAGATGAATTCGTCGAGGCTTACAGGGGTTGGGGGATGTACTTAGACGATTTATCCTGTTGCGGACAGGAGTGTTTGACATGTTGAAGGGAAATGAAACTCGAATAGGAAAAATTCTGAGTATTGAATGGCTTGGACAAACCCTTGCAAGTCTATGCTGGATTATCAGTGTATTCGTATACGAAATTGAAGGCCCTGGTGATTGGTTACAATTGGGGGCTGCTTCATTTTGGATGATGTCAAACATTTCAGCTATATTTAGCATAAAATAACTAGGTTAATAATTCAGAATTAGCAGCCAACTGAACTACGATTATATCCTTAATGAAATTTTTTTGTTCTCTTTTCCATTGGATATTCTGCAATCCACAAACTAACCCATATACCCGCTAACTGTAATGTTAGTCTAACTAAATTTCCTAATTCGGTCAATGATTCACCATCGCCCAGTTCGACAGAACTTATCCACATGTACAGATTTGCTGGATATAGCCAAACCAACATTGCTGCACTTGCAAAACCACCAACTTTTCTTAATGAGGGGATTATGAGTAATATCCCTACAGCAATTTCTACAATTCCACTTAGTATTACCCAAAATTTAGCAGAACCAAAGAATGGTGGTACAATTGGTTCGAACCACTCAGTATCTGTGAAATGCAAAATTCCGACATAGACAAAAAACGAACCACCGATAATTGCGAACATGTCGCGTGAATTCATATCATCGCCTAGTCCAGATGGAATATGTAGTGTCGTATTCATTGTTGGAGTCTAATTGCAATTTTTCGATAACTTCCTCAGACCATTCAGAACGATTCCATTCTGGGAATTTTATGTCCCCACTATTATTGGTTTGGACTGTTGTAAGATGAATTTCTTCTACTCGATTAAGAAACATTTGGTAAATCTGAGCCCCGCCAATAATCCAGCATTCATCGCAACCATCTGCATAGGCAATTTCTATTGCTCGACCGATGTATAGAGCAGTTTCTGCCCCATCTGCTTCCCATCCGGTGTCTCTTGACATGACGACGTTCAATCTCTCAGGTAACGGCCTATATGCTTCGGGGAGTGAATCCCAAGTTTTTCTTCCCATTATTACTGCGTTAAATCCATCTCCTTCAGTCAATTGTTTGAAGCGAGCCATATCAGAAGCCAGACGCCATGGAAGGCCTTCTCCTCTTCCTATACAGCCATCTTCATCCATCGCCACAATCATTGCCATTCGCATATTTATTCCTCAAACTGATATAGGTGCAGAGATGTGTGGGTGGTGCTCATAATTGAGAATTTCAATACTATCAGCAGTAAACTCATCAATTTCTGAGATAGTCTCATCTAACTTGAGTTTAGGCAATGGAAGTGGTTTCCTGGAAATTTGCTCTTTGGCTTGTTCTAAGTGATTTAGGTACAAATGACAATCTCCCCCAGTCCAGACAAATTCTCCTGGTTGCAAACCGCATACTTGAGCCATCATACAGGTCAGCAGGCTGTATGAGGAAATATTGAATGGGACTCCAAGAAAAGCATCAGCACTTCTTTGGTATAATTGACAGGACAATTTTCCTTCGTTGACATAGAATTGGAAAAAAGCATGGCAAGGCATTAGCGCCATGTCTTCCAATTCACCAACATTCCAAGCTGAAACAATTATTCTTCGTGAATTCGGGTTCTGTTTGATCATTTCAATGGCATTTTCAATTTGGTCAACGACCCTGCCATCATTAGTCTCCCATTTTCTCCATTGTTTTCCATAAACAGGTCCAAGGTCACCATCCTCGTCAGCCCATTCGTTCCATATACGGACATTATTTTCCTGTAGATAGGCAACGTTTGTATCTCCAGATAAAAACCACAATAATTCATGGATAATACTAGGCCAGTGGATCTTTTTTGTGGTAACCGCTGGAAAAGATTCAGTAAGGTCAAATCTCATTTGATGGCCAAAAACCGAGATTGTTCCTGTACCTGTACGGTCTGATTTCTCTACTCCCTCATCGAGTATTCGTTCGAGGAATGCTAGGTATTGCTCCATGGTTACTAGCACTGGACGCCATCTCAAGTCCATGAAGGATGCGGCACTCGTTACTCCGATTCAAATCGTGAAATCGGTGTCATGGAGCCCCTAATTCTCTTAGATTCTTCATTAGTTGGTCTGTGAATTTACGATACAATGATTTCATGATGGATCTTCGACCGTGCTCATCTAACTTTACCAAATTGTCAACATCCTCGTCAGTGAAATTACCTCCTTCAGAGCTGGCTAACCAATCTGCAAACGTAATTGGATAATCGATGTTAACTTGCACTTTCGCAAGTGGGTTTATTATTGCTGAACCCGGCGCCATAAAATCCCTTGAACCAATTATCGCCATTGGTACAATTGGGACATTTGGGAACTTAGCCGCTAATCTTGCAACTCCTGTTTTCCCTCTCGATAAATACGGTGCTTGCTTATTTCTTGAGCGGGTTCCTTCAGGGAAAATTCCCATGATATTTCCACTTGACAATACATCAACGGCACTAGTCAAGGCATCTCCTCCACCTGATTCTCTATAGGTTTCAATTTGACCGGTTGAAGTCATTATTTTCTGAAATTTCCTATCTTCAAAGTGTTCGGCTTTAGCAAGATAGTGAACGGGTCTTCTTGCACCCATTATTTTGACGATTGGATCTATATGGGATGTATGGTTTCCTGTTAATATCGCGGGACCGTTTTTTGGAATTCTTTCCAATCCTTGGTACCTCACGTTTGTGATTGACCTTACAAGAGGTGGAAGTACGTACATTAGGCCCCTGTAGAATATCGGAGTTGACTGTTGGTGGCCTGAACCCTGTAAGCCAGTCAAGTCCGAAATGTTCTGCAAGGATGCCAAACTTAACCCGGCCATGGTATGTCCAAGACTTAGAGGCATTATTTCTTTACGGAGGTCCGATGCCTTCTTTTGGACCCTCCTACAGCGATTGATTGTGTTGAATCGCAGAGCGGTTAGCGTCATGCTTTGTAGCATCTTAATCATACCCATTGCAACTCCTTCAGTTGTTGCAGAATGGGACGATGATAATTGGTTGAAAAACATCATTGGACCAGAACGGCTTGAGCTTGGAGACGAGTTTGGTTGTCATGGTTTTGAAGGAATAGATTTGAGAGAAGAGGCTTGGGTTATTCAGGGTTGTAGAGATTACCTAAGCGGTTTCACGGACGCATCACGTTGGGGGGCACCTCCGATTTCGTTCGGCCATCCAAACGGGCCAGTGACCGAAGATGTAGCCCGTTCGCTTTCAGATGCAGGTTTTTCAATTATAGGAGATAGAATCGAAGGTGATTCCTATGGTTTAAATGTTGTAAATAGACTTACTAGCCTTGAAAAAGGCCAAGCGAATTTAACCGCTATAGAAAACGCTCCAGAAGACACTTTAGTCAGTTTGTATTGGATTGGTAGATGGCATGATGTGAATATCCGTGAAGATAAATCTGCAATATCCTTGATAACTTCTCAGGAAGTTTGGTTTACAACTTGGGGGGAATGGTATGGTCATAAGCAATCAGGTGAGTCTTTTGAACGAATTTTGGTCAATGACCCAACGATGAAAACATATCGTATTTCTACTTTTGAAGAATCATCTTGGTCTGTCCCTGGAACTGCATTCTTTGAGTGGTCAGAACCGCCAATAAATATTCAATTCGATGGAGAAAATGCGATGATTATCCCCAGTGGACAAAAGCATTTGATCACAGGAGTTCGCCCTGTTGAAGGTGGTGCATTTGTTACAGTAAAACCAGGTATTTTCGTAGATTTTATTTTCGAATCAGAAAATGTTTCTGTAAACCATAGTCCACAGTTAACATTCAATGGTTTACACCACTCAGTGAGTGTAGTTGGACATCATGTTACAAATCTACATGACTGGACTTCTGATTTTCATGAATCTCCTCTTAGGTTTACTTGGTTAATTGAACGTCCCGCGGCACTGGAAATGGATTGGAGACTCCCTGTGTTGGCAATCGGGATTCTAATTTCCACTCCAATTGCAATCAAATGGGTTGTAGCCAGAGATAAAGAAGACGAAAATCAACGTTGGGATTAACTAATTTACAAACATCCAAAGAACATATCCTGATGTTTTTTCTAAGTTAGGTTATATTTCCGGCCCATCAATTCGTATATTGTTCAATTTCATATCATTGATAATTTTAGAAATAGTTTCATTTCCCAATGTTTCTGGTGCATGGACGCCTACAGGTAACATGTCTGGGTCTTCTAACCATGCTACTACACAACATGCAGTCACCATTCCAGTTGCTCTAGCCATAGAATGACCATCGTCTCCTCCGTAGTCCTCGACTTCCCACTCCAAAATTTCACCATTTCTTGACTCTGCTCTGACCTTCATCCAAGTAAATTCAGGAATCTTGTGGTCATAACTCCACTCAAAAATCAAATCCTCTTCATTCAAATCGCCAGATTCTCTTTCGTCGATAAATTTCTGAATATGGCCCGGCCATCGGACGGTGAATTCAGACATTTCTACCGCTGGAATCGATTTCAGTACAGAACGTAATCCATCTGTTAGAAAAGCCTCCATTTCACCATGCTCTCCGGTATCAACCATATGACGCTGAGTTAAGGCTGGAAGGACGACTTCTTCTCCCTGGCGAATTACCCTAGCTGGCCTAGTATATTCTGCAATTACATCAATGGGTGAAAATGGAGCCATATACTTCCATTCCCCATACGGTCCCGTAGGATTTCCACCTACCCAAACTTCGGCTTTCTCTAAAGGCCCAATTTCTCTATCAGCATAGGCTAACAACATATTGGATAAACCGGGTGCTATACCTACGTCCCAGAGAATACTAGCCCCGTTATTCTGTGCTTTTTGGCTATCTCTGTCAGGTGTATGTTTACTGAAACTTAAATCCACTACTCGATATCTACTTTCAGCGAGATCGGTTGTTGCCATATGTCCGATATCACCTGGTAACATATTCACAACAATGTCAACTTGACCATTGTTGCTCATAGACATCAGGTTATCTAAAACATCGCCTTGATGTACCGTAATTCCATCAATTCCCATTACTCGATGGGGCTGAATGTCATAAGCGTGAACTTGGTGTCCTAGTGCAGCTAGACGTTTCGCAACCCAAGCTCCCACTAACCCGCAACCTAAGCAATGAACCACAGCCATGATTGCCGAAAGCCGGTTAAGTTATTGATTAGTTCTAGTTGGCCATCCGAGGCATTTTTCAAGCGATTACTTGATTGAGGAGAGCATTTGCGAGGTATCGTGGAAGACTCCTCTCGCATAGATCCGTGGTCGTCTGAGCAATCAACAGATTATGCTCGGATCCGCGATCAATTTGGTCTACAAGGCGTCAACATACATAAGATTCCAAACCCAAGCATGTTACACCGCAGGGGTATTATTTTCGCCCAAAGAGATTTAGACGTAGTTTTGGGTTGTATGGAGCGTAAGGATCCGTTTGGGGTTCTAACCGGATTGATGCCAAGTGGCAGGATGCATCTTGGTCATTCAATGGTTATCGAACAGGTTAGATGGTTTCAACAACAAGGCGCAGACATTACTGTGACAGTGGCTGACCTTGAAGCATTGGCTACCCGTGGAACTAGCCTCGAAACTGGTCGGGAAACAGCAATCAAGGAATACATTCACAATTATGCTGCTTTAGGGCTTGATCCTGATACAACAAATGTTTACTTTCAAAGTAGTAGACCCGAGGTTCAGAGATTAGCATTCACATTGGGTCGTAAAACTAACCTGTCTGAATTTGAAGCGATTTATGGGTTCAAAGGCGATACAAACCTTGCTCATGTTCAGGCTCCTTTGGTACAAGTTGGAGATATCGTCCATCCTCAGATGGAAGAATTTGGTGGATTACGACCCATCGTAGTTCCTGTAGGGGTTGACCAGGACCCACACTTACGGCTTACTCGTGGAATTACTGGTAAAACAAACTGGTTCAATGTTAAAGTGAGAAAAGCAGGTGGACTCACAATCTCCCTTTCAGTACAGGAAGATAACTCTGAAATATTTGGTACTTCGACCAATGGTAGGATTGACCGTACAGTTCGAGAATCTATTTTCGAGCGATTAAAAAATTCACTAACTCCTATCGGTTATTCAGATTATATTTCTAACCCAAAGCATGGTACCTTGGATATTCCAGGAGCCAAAGCATCTGATTTATCTCAGGTTAGAATGTGTGTTTTACGATTCGAGCGAGAGTTAGGAGGTATGGGGTTAATGCCCCCCAGTTCTACATACCACAGATTCGCAGTCGGGATGACTGGAGATAAGATGTCCTCTTCCAAGCCTGAGACTACAATTTTCATGGACGATAGCCAAGAAGAGATGACTAAGAAGGTTAAACGAGCATTTAGTGGTGGTCAACCAACGGTAGAAGAACATCGTAGACTTGGTGGAGATTGCTCAAAAGATGTAGCATTCCAATACCTACAATTCTTCTTCGAATCGGATGATTCAGAATTAAGCCAAATTGCTAGGGACTATGAAGCCGGAAAACTTCTGACGGGCGAAATCAAACAAATTTGCATTGACAGAGCCAGTGAGTGGCTCAAGGACATCGCTGAAAGAAGGGACATGTGGGATGGCCGATTAGAGGAGTTCCTTGCTCCAGATGCATTGTGAGTTTTATTTTTCAAATTCACTAGAATCAAAAACTGGTATTTGAGGACCCGTTGCCAAAGCAGATACTTCTTCCTCAGAAAGTTCTGAAGATTTTGCAGATTTATGCAGAATCTGTGAGTGTCCATTTGGGTCTAATAACAAAAGTTCTGCATTTTCTTCGCCCTTTTTTATTCTGTCAATCTTTTGTAATAATTCCTCACAGGATTTGACTTGTTCAATGCCTTCTTCACCATCTCTAATAGCCCCCCTCATAACTATCCCTATGGCATCAGAAAATCGATTCAAAACACCCTCTATGTTAGAGATATATCCTGTTGCGTTATCTCCGGGTTCAACCTCTAAACCTAATTCTACAATTTTAACCGTGCAAGAGGAAGACCTCACAACTCGAATCGACATATGCTCCACTGAGTCTATTTTGAATGAGCATAAGGTTGCTTTTTGTCCCTCTGAAGGGATGAAATCAGTGTGCCTCCACCCACAATCTGAACAAATCAAAGTCATCTCTGTATGCTCTCCAAAGTATGGTATTTCGGAGGTATGAACATTCAGTGAAAGGCTTTCTTCAGATGAACAAATAGGACATGGGTAGTTGATTAAACTCTCCATTTATACACCTCAATAAGCATTATTCCGATTCTCTGAAATAGCAAATGTAGAGGGAATAAGTAATAATCTGGATGTTCCTAATCTGATTACTTCTCCTGCCATATCACTTTCCACGAAATTTTGTATTCTTTCCACTGCCATTCTAAGTTCGGTTTCTACAGATAGTAATCTGGACATTTCTAAAATTACAATGTCTCCGTCCGAAAGCCAATCTAGAATTCTAGGAATCCCTGTGATGTCATCTAGTACTGCTCGGTGTACAATTACATCACCTACTCCTCTGGCCACTGGGGCATCTGGAAAAATCTCTCCCAAATCGTGGTAATCTTGACCGGGGTCGATAGAAACAGGTGTGCTCTGGCTTGGCAGGCTAGGCATTTCTATCCACTTTGGTTCTGGCCTATTTGCCTTCGCCATGAATACTGCCGAGGTAATCACCCCTTTGATTAATACGGTTAGGATTTACATTTTCTGATTGATTTTGTACAAAACTGCTTTTTTCGAATCAGATGGAGCTAAATATACCAGATTCGATATAATTCCTCAATACGCTCCCGTCGGATTGATAAGGGGCCGGATTTGAGTTTAATCCGCAGGGAACTCTCCGTGCGGACGATTCACATGAACGCAGAAGCAGACGCGGTTAAGACCGGAACTAGCACAATAGGAATTACTTTTGATGGAGGTGTGGTAGTAGGTGCTGATCACAGAGCCACAATGGGTCACTTTATTGCCAACAAAAGTGTAAAGAAATTGTTCAAAATTTCAAATAATGTTGCTTTGACTACTGCAGGTTTGGTTGGACATGCTCAATCACTTTCCCGCACACTCGCAGCGGAACTACGTCTTTACGAGCTGAAGCGCAACACGCCAATGACGGTTCGAGGTGCAGCCACCTTAACTGCAAATATTCTAGTCGGCCGTCCCCACTACGTCCAATTGTTAATTGTGGGTACAGATGAAGATGGTCCAAGTGTATATTCAATTGACTCAGCAGGGGGTTCGATACCAGACGTCTACTGCGCTACCGGGTCTGGAAGTCCGTTCATGTATGGTGTACTCGAAGATCAATACAAGGACGGAATGACTAAAAATCAAGCTCTCAAAGTAGCCGCTAAGGCACTCCTCGCATCAGCTCAAAGAGATGCAGCAAGTGGTAATGGAATGGATTTAGCAGTAATTACAAAAGAAGAAGGCTATCAGCAACTAACAGAGAAAGAGGTCACTGACCTTCTTTCAAAATTGTGAATATTCTCCACGGCAATTTGCCCTTTAACCCTTTTTTGGGTTTTTGGATGGGTGTGGAGTTCCTCATATGAGGTGCATATTATGAGACTAACACTAACAGAAGTAAAGCAACGTGTATCGAAGTTGGTTCCGGAAAATATTGACTATGAAGTCGATGTCGAGGCCGGTTCGATAGCTATTATCACCAAACAGCCAGAAGCCTTTGCAATTGCAGGCCAATCATTGACTGTAAAAATCGCAAAAAATGTTAAGCGAAGAGTAATAGTAAGACCTCATCCAGATATTTTATCTGATGAGGCCACTGTTCTCCAAAAGGTCAATGAAATTATTCCGGCGGAGGCTGAAGTCAGAAATGTCTGGCTTGACCCTGCACTTTCTGAAGTAACATTAGAGTGTGATGATCCCGCTTCAGCAGTTGGTCCTAAAGGAGTTCACATCAAAAATCTCAGGGATGAAATCGGTTGGTTAGTTTCTGTTGATCGCGCTCCAGCCTTTGAGAGTAGAACACAGCATGATATTCGCCGCTATAGGAAAGAGTTAGCAGATGAACGAAAAGCCCTTTTGAGGAAATTCGGCACTCGTATATATCGTCCAAAACGATCTGGAGAACCATGGGTTCGTTTGACTGCCCTAGGCTCCTACAGGGAAGTTGGCAGAGCTATGCATTTGGTTACCACAAATGAATCTAGGGTACTTGTGGATTGTGGCGCTAAACCTACTATAAATAGAAATGAAGTTCAACCATTTTTCAATGCCCCAGAATTATTACCTTTGGATAATCTAGATGCTATCGTCCTAACTCACGCTCACGTAGACCATATTGCCATGCTTCCAGTTCTCTTCCGTTATGGCTACAGGGGGCCAGTGTATTGTACTCCGCCAACTAGAGATTTAATGACGCTTTTACAAATGGATTACATCAAGGTTTCACAAGCAGAAGGTTCTGAGCCACCTTATTCCAAAGCCGACATTCAAGAATGTATCAAACATGTAGTTGATGTGAGATGGGGAAATAAAACCGATATCGCTCCTGATGTAAAAATTACGATGGAAAATGCAGGTCACATACTTGGCTCATCTAGTGTATATATGCAGATTGGCGAGGGTAATTTTGAACACCGATTATTATTTTCTGGAGACATAAAATATGAGAAATCTTGGTTATTTGATGCTGCTACGGTTAGGTTCCAGAAGGTTGAAACTTTAGTTATTGAGTCTACATACGGAGGCCCACAAGATTTCCAACCCAATCGCAATGATGCAACTCAAGAACTACAGGATTTGGTTAAATTGGCTCTGTCTCGAGGCGGAAAAATATTCTGCCCTGTATTCGCGGTTGGACGTTCCCAGGAAGTAATGATCGCACTAGATCAATTATTCAAATCAGGCGAAGTTCAACCTGTTACTGTTTGGCTAGATGGGATGATATCAGAAGCAACTGCAATACATGCTAGTCATCCTGACTTCCTAAACAGAGAGTTACGTAGTAAGGTGCTAAAAGGAGGTGAAGAAAACCCGTTTAATTCCCCTTGGTTTAAGCAAGTCGATAGTCGGGAACAACGGGAATCAATTCTCTATGATCCTTCACCCTGTATAGTCTTAGCAACCTCAGGAATGATGACTGGTGGGCCAATAATTGAATATTTCAAACACTGGGCACCAGAACAAAATAATACTCTCTGTTTTGTTGGTTATCAGGCATCTGGTACACTTGGGAGAAGACTTCAGCAAGGTCATGCAGAAGTGCCTCTGATGGATAAGGGACAGACACTAATGGTTCCCATTTCTTGCAACGTAGTAACCATTGATGGTTTCAGTGGCCACTCAGACAGACGTCAGTTAATGGATTATGTCAAAGCATTGAATCCAACCCCTAGGAAAATAATTTGCCATCATGGTGATCCAAAAACCTGTAACGCTTTCCGCCAAGGTCTTAGAGATGAGTTTAGAGTTCAAACCTATGCGCCAGCAAACCTAGAGACATTGCGACTGAAGTAAAATTTTGTATTCTCAACAATCCATCAAACTCAAACATAATCCCCTCTCCCGAGGAATTATGAGGTCGGTTGCCACTACTGTTTTGAGTATCGTAATTCTTTCCTCCTCTCTGTCTGGTTGTCTTAGTTCCAATGAAGGAGATGATTCAATCGTAGAATACGAAGAGCCTAGTAAAGCATTCACTATAGTAGCACCAATTGATACTGGAATCAATGTTTATCATAATCACTTCATTATGAATGAATCAATTCCTGATTGGATTATAGCGGGGATGGGTGTGACCATGTGGTGTAATATCACCAAAGAAGGAACTTGGCAGGAAAGATATGAGGCAGACAAAGAAAATTGTTGGGATATTATCACCTCGAATGATGTAGTATATTTCGTAGGAACTAGAATAATTGGCACCACACCGGACGATGGAACAGATATACCAATTCTTGATGATCCGTCCGATGGCCACGGAACAGCAGTCACAGGGGCGGTTTTAGATGCTAATCCCAACGCAATAATTTTCTTTGTTGAAGGTTTTAGCGATGCCGCAGTTTTGGCTGCAGCAAATCAACCACTCGTGGATATTATCACCACGTCATTCGGGCCTATTGGTTCAATCCCCGTTCCAGGGATTGAGGATTCAACAAGGGTTGCAGTAGTAGAAAACAAAAAGATTCACACAGGTGCGGCAGATAATACTCCATCTCCTGCAGTACAAGATTCTACTGCCGGCCCTCCTTGGTCGATTGGGATTTCTGGCTATGCTGAAGAAGAAGACGACCAGAAAGAAACCATGAGCGGTTCATACCCAGACATAGCTGCTGACTGGACACAGTTACTTCCCAACCATGATGATATTGATGGCTATCATCAAACATCTGGTACATCTTTCGCTACACCTAGGACTGCTGGAATACTTAGTATGATATTGACAATGTTAAGAGATGATGTAGGTGATACCAGAACAGGTGCTTCCGCTGACAGATCCGGGTTCTTAGTCAATGGTACTAATCTATCTATTTCCAATGATGACATCAGAGACGCACTTAACTTGTCCGCATGGTATCCAGGTGCATCGACTTGGGATCCAACCTCCGGTACATTGCCCATTTCCCCTATTGCTCCATGCACACAAGTCGGATGGGGTGTAGTTAATTTATCAAATATTGAGCCAATGTACAAACATCTAGCAGGTATAGATAATATGCCTCAAAGGCCATCTGATGTTGTCGCTTGTATGGAAACCAACCAAGCAATGCGAGAAGCCTATTGGGGTAGCTGAAAGATTTACAATACCGGTACGTCAAAACCCTCTTCCACAGGATCTGGTGGATTCTTTTTGGTATTTATTTCGTTTATATTGTCACTCGCCTCGGCTAAATCATTTTTTTGTGTTGATAAATAATTTGAATTGCCAGACAACGCAAAAGCCAATGCAGCCGGTGTCAACAGAAGATATACCCAAACCTCAATCGTTAGTGCTGATTCTGAGATTAGTGAGTTGATGGAGAGTGAAATTAGAAGGAAAAAAGCCAACCAACTCAATATGACGCGTGAACTTCTCACGTATTGTCGTAAGACATTATGTTTCATTAGGGATGTGTTAATTCTAGCATCTTTGTCTCAAATTATATGATTGAAAATAATAAACAATATCTTGAACCTTGACTTTTCACAGACGTCTATGCAGACTGATTGGCTTCTACTTAGGTGTGTTTGCGGTCAATCATTTGGAGCTCGTCGTGGCTCTAAGGCTTCCTGTATTCGGTGCGGTGAATCAAAGCAAATTACCACTGCTGCCGTATTTTCAGACCCAAATAAACTTACAGAAGCAGTAGCAAAAGCAAATTTGCCAAGAGAAATTAGAGATGAAATAAGTAGAAAACTCGATGATAAAAAAAGAAGGCAATTGAAAACAAGAAATCATGCTAACTCAAGTACAATACAATTCATTCTTGGACAATCCACAGATGAAAGAGGGATATTGACACTGAGTTCATTGCATAATATACTACAGAGAGAAGGAATTACCGACCCCTCTCCTGAACAAATCATAGGCGTTGCCGAATTACAAGGGGTAGTCCAGAGAGTGGGCAATGAAGAGTGGAAATGGTTAGCGTGAACTCCATAAAGTCGACTAGGGTGGCCATGACACTCACGGGCCTGTGGGTTAGTCTGGCCTATGCTAGATGGTTTGGGACCATTTGACCCTGGTTCAAATCCAGGCAGGCCCACCATTTCTGCTTCTTTCAGTGATAGCAAGCCCAATCAAAGAAACTTTTCAATGGCCTCAATGTCAAATAAGGAAACTGCAACAGACAAAGCTTCTTCCTTTTCGAACCATTTCGCTTCTTCTATTTCATCGTCTTTTGGAACTATGTCCTCAGCGGCAATATCTGCTTCGCATTTGTACGTAAATGAAAGCCAACTTATGCCGTCTGGTGTGAAAATTTCTTGTCTTACAATTGAATCACTGTTTTTTCCATATCCATCATTTGACTCTTCCATTGGATCAGGAATCCTAATATTGATTCCTAACTCTTCTAATGCTTCACGTTCCGCACCTTTTCTAGGGTGTTCGCCGTAATCTACGAAGCCTCCTGGTAATGTCCAACATCCTGTAAAAAAACCACGAGTGACCTTCGCTAAAAGAACATGATTTCTTGGATTTATTACTACAACCTTGCTGACAACTCTATGCAGAGTACGATAAACAGATTCCCTTGCAACTGGGTCTACTTCACTATCACTAATTACAGAATCTTTCCACGCCCATTCTCCAGGCCAAGGAATTTTGGGAGTCGCAACTATCACTTGATGCATATTTTGTCCTAATCTAAACTCATTAGTCCTATTTACCTTCCAACTCAACCCCATACTTTTTGCTTCAACTGGAGTTGGTAGTCTAATCGAGTAACTACCCTTTCCTTCCCTACCCATTTGAGGTATTGCGGGGCCATTTCCCTCTAAATCTACTAGCAATAATTTCCCATCATGTTCAAGATGAATGTGGTGAGAAACATCTCTCATAATTAATCACGGAAAGAAGAAAGGAAATGAAATAATCGGATAAATAGGAAGTCATTCGGAAATTTATCTACAATAACTCACTTACCGCATCCCTTTCTTGCAGTAATGCTTCGATATTCTCAGAAATTTTTGCTTGGGCAAATTCGTCAATTTCTAAGTCGTCTACAACATTAATTTCTCCATCTTCACATTTGCATGGGAAACTGTAGACCAACCCTTCTGGCACATCATACCAACCTTCAGAAGGCAATGCCATTGACACAATACGCCCATCCGAACCTTGCCACCAATCTCTCATGTGGTCAACAGCCGCTGAAGCGGCAGAGGCCGCTGAGGAGGCACCACGAGCCATAATCACTGCCTTCCCTCTTGTGGCAACTGTGTCCAGAAAATCACCATTTAGCCAAGTCCGATCAAAAACTTCCGTTGCATTTTCGCCTTCAACCAATGCAAATCTAGGGTCGGGATACATCGTATTCGAGTGATTTCCCCAAATGAATACATCCTTGATTCTTGACGAGGTGACCCCGGCTTTTTCTGCCATCAAACCAACTGCTCGATTTTGGTCTAGACGTGTCATAGCAGTAAATTGTCTCGGTGGTATATCTGGAGCGTTAGCTGAAGCAATTAGAGCGTTCGTGTTACAAGGATTACCTACTGTTATGACCTTAACATTTCGTGATGCAACGGAATTTATTGCCCGTCCTTGGCCAACGAAAATCGGACCATTGGCGGCAACTAAATCTGATCTATCCATGTCCTTTGTTCGTGGACGTGAACCAACCAAGAATATCGCTTCTGTATCTTTGAAAGCAACCTCTGGATCATCTGTTCCAATTATGTCATGGATTAATGAGAAGGCGGAATCTTTCAATTCCATTATCACTCCCTCTAGTCGTTGCATACCCGGTGGGATTTCTAGTAATTGTAATATGATTGGTTGATTACTCCCGAAGCAATCTCCACTTGCGATTCTCCATAGTAAAGCATAACCGATATTTCCTGCGGCTCCTGTAACTGCTACTCTGATTGGTTTAATCGATTCGTCTTGTCCCCTTTCCATACTATTTACCCATGGCTTGCGAAAATATTCCAACCCTTAGCCTTTAGTGAGTAGACAATTCATGTTATGCCGCCCGAAGACTAATTGTAGATTTTAATTTGGAGGTTGTATGGAGCTGCGCCATAAGTCACTATTAGCATTGATTTTGGTATCGATAATGCCTACCTTCTCTATATTATTTACATATTCAATCAGTGACTCTGAATCTCAGTCTCAAATGTTTTTTTTCTTTACGAAAATATGGATTATAGCAATCCCATTATATTGGATTTACAAAATTGAAAATCAACCTTTAGTGTTAGGTAATTTTGAGAGAGTACCGAAAATAGAATCATTAAGTTCTGGAATAATTATGTTTGTAATTATCCTAGGGGTATATGCTATCTTTAACTCTACTTTAGACGTTGAATTAATGCGACAAGAATTAGGCTCTACTGGATTACTTGATTTACGCTTGTACATACTTGGGATGATTTTTTGGATTTCAATAAATAGTCTCATCGAAGAGGTAGTTTTCAGACAATTTATTGGAGACAGACTTCTCGAATTAACCGGCAAAAAAAATCTGACTGTATTACTATCAGCCCTGATTTTCACTTCTCATCATACTCTTGTTTTGAGTTATTATTTTTCTCCCTTACAGAATGCTCTGGCGAGTTTAGGGATTTTTCTTGCCGGTGCGACATGGTCACTTTTATGGCTGCGCCATAGATCTTTGCTGGTCTGTTGGATATCCCATGCGATTGCAGATATTGCAGTATTTGGATTAGGGTATCTTATCTTGTTCTGATTTTACAGGAATCTTTCCTTGAGGTGACTAATCCGTTTGTTTCAATAATCTAATTCCTGTCGCTGCAGTTAACATACATGAGCCTATGGCTCATTGGAATGAGTGTGACATTTATGAGACTGGGTATATTGAAGGAACCAGAAGATGAAACTAGGGTTGCAATCGTACCGAATTCGATTCCGAAATTGAAGAAATTAGGTTTTGAGATCCTAATCGAATCTGGAGCCGGCGTTTCAGCCCACCATTTGGATGCCGAGTACGAGTCAAAGGGAGCCTCTATCGTCGGTCGCGATGATGCAATGGCATGCGAGATGTTGATTTGCATCGGAGCACCTGATTTCTCCGCTCTTTCGGAAGGTCAGATAGTCGCATGTGTGTCCGATCCATTCCGTCATCCTGAGCGGGTCAAGAAAGCCATGGATGCCAAGGTCATTCTGATGAGTATGGACATGATTCCTCGCCGCCTTTCTCGTGCTCAAGCGATGGATGTGAACTCCAGCCAAGACAACTTAGCCGGTTACAAAGCCGTATTGATGGGCGCTGCACATGTTCCCAAGGGCATTCCCATGATGACCACCTCAGCTGGTACCGTTCGTCCAGCCAAGTTCGTGATTATGGGTAGTGGTGTGGCGGGTTTGCAAGCCATAGCCACAGCCAAGCGCTTGGGTGCGATTGTCTATGCTTCAGATGTTCGAAAGTCAACTGCCGAGCAGATTGAATCCGTTGGTGGCCGATTTATTGAGGTCGAAGGAATGGATGATTTCGAAGATGAGTCTGGATATGCCAAACCCCTCACGCCAGAGTTTATTCAGAAGGTAAACGATACAGTTTGCGAAGTTGCTGCAGATGCCGATGTTATCGTCACAACAGCGCGAATCTTCGGACGCCCGGCTCCGATCACGGTCCCTGCTTCAGCCGTTGCCAATTTCAAACCAGGATCTGTCGTTGTCGATATGAATGCGGATGTTGGGGGCAATTGTGAATTGACTTCAGCTGGTGAAATCATCACTACTGAAAGTGGAGTGACCATCGTCGGCACCACCAATCTTCCTGGGCAATTAGCATCGACCGCAAGTATGTTGTATTCCAATAATTTGACAACTTTTGTCGGGTCTCTTGTCAAGGACGGAGAAATTGTAATTGATACAGAAGATGATATCTTGTTTGGGGCCCCTGAAGGAAGTGATTTCTATGTCCCGGGTATGGGAGGTGTGCTGGTTTGCATGGGTGGAGAAATTCATGCTAAGCAAACCCGATTGTCGGAGGTGGTTGGATGAGTTTGACCCTTGCGGCATTGATTGGGAGCATTACGGTTTTTGTTTTGGCTATTTTCCTCGGATTTGAATTGATTAGCAAGGTGCCTCCGACTCTACACACCCCGTTGATGTCCGGAGCAAATGCGATTTCTGGGATAACCATTGTCGGTGCTCTGATTCTGTTGAATAATAACAGTTGGAACGAAGGTGACCCTGGTACTGCCGCTTGGTTGGCTTTCGCAGCTCTGGTTATGGCAACCATCAACGTCGTCGGCGGATTCATGGTTACCAACAGGATGTTGGAGATGATTGCTGGAAAGAAAAAGAGAGGCGGTGACTGAAATGGTCGATTCTGTTGTATGGGATATAGGCTATTTGGTGTCTGCTGCGCTCTTTATACTTGGGATTAAACGATTGTCTAGCCCGCGTACCGCGCCACAAGGTAACCGCTTGGGTGCATACGGAATGATGCTTGCCGTGTTGGTTACAATGGCCAAATTGTATTTCGATGGCTTGATTGGTTTAGAACTGATTGCCGCCGGTCTCATCATTGGAACCATCATTGGAGCGTGGCTCGCCATTCGTGTCGAAATGACTGGGATGCCCGAACTGGTTGCCTTGTTCAATGGATTTGGCGGTGGCGCCTCGGCTCTCGTTGGTTTTTCCGAAGTACTGGATCGCCTGGACAAAGGCAATGTTCCAGATGCAGGTGTTGAGTTATATGCAACTTGGATTGCCATCGGTCTTTCCGGACTCGTCGGTTGGCTCACTTTGACTGGTAGCCTCATGGCCATGGGCAAGTTGATGGGTGGATTCTACATTCCCTTCACCAAGAAGGATGATCGTGGTCGCAGAAAGTGGGTCAGTTTCCCTACTTGGGGTCCACCTTGGTTGAATTTTGTCAAAGGAATTCTACTCATTACATCTTTGGTATTGATAGCCCTAACAATCGATAACCCTTCTGAAAAGGAATACGTGTATTACTTGGTCGGCGCATCATCACTGCTTGGAGTTCTATTTGTTTTACCCATTGGTGGTGCAGATATGCCCGTCGTGGTCAGTCTTCTCAACTCAATGTCTGGAATCGCCGCGGCCTTCACAGGATTCGTCATTGGCAATAATGTCTTGATTATCGCCGGTTCGATGGTAGGTGCGGCCGGTCTAATTTTGACTTTTATAATGTGCAAGGCGATGAACCGTACACTCTCTGCGGTTCTGTTCAAATCTTTTGGTGGCGGCGGCAAAGAAACCGTCACGCGAACCAAGGTGGGTAGCGATCCTGAAGAAGTCGCTATGGTCTGTGATGGCATCAGTAAGTGTGTCATTATCCCCGGTTATGGTATGGCCGTTAGTCAAGCGCAACACGCAGTGAAGGAATTCGCAGATTTGCTTGAAGCAGAAGGGGTCGAGGTTAGTTATGGAATTCACCCGGTAGCGGGTCGAATGCCGGGTCACATGAACGTCCTTCTAGCTGAAGCCAACGTCCCCTACGAGCAACTCATTGAGATGGACGAAATCAACTCTGAACTACCGGAATGTGACGTAGCTCTCGTGATTGGTGCTAATGACACGGTCAACCCCGTTGCGCGAAGTGGTGAAGGTCCACTTGGTGGCATGCCAATCATCGATGCAGACAAGGCTCGAGTGGTGGTCATCATCAAACGTAGCTTATCCGTAGGATATGCAGGAGTGGACAATGACTTGTTCTTTGAAGACAAGACCATGATGCTCTTTGGTGATGGAAAGAAGATGATGAATGAACTCAACGCGGCGGTAAAAGAATTGTAGTAAGCAACGCCTCCCAAGGGGAGGCGAACAAGCAATGGTTATGTGTTTGAATCGGTCGCAATTAAGCAAGAGGTGGCGCTAGTGGGTCGGTCTACGAGGTTCATCATCGCGATTTTTGTAGTTGGGCTACTAGCAATCCCCGCATTTGCAAATAGCGGAGGACCACCATACCTGAACTCCGATAATCAAGAGACGGCAAAATACGGTTGTACTTGTCACTATTCTAGCCCTGGGGATAGAGCTGTAGTCATGATATCCGGAGTTCCGGTTATGTACGAATTAGGTCAATCATATGATTTTGTTATCACGGTTGCAGATTCTGCCACACTAGCTGGCGCTGATGGTAATACGAAAGCAGGTTTCCTCATGACAGATAATGGGGCTGGAATGTTTTCTTGGGATGATTCTCAGGACATTAGAGAAGCAGATGGAGATCCTAATGCGATTTCCCACTCCGCAACTGGTGAAGGCGTATGGGCAATTAGTTGGATGGCGCCATCTGATGATTCTGGAACAATCCTCTTTAGCATAGCAGGGAATTCCGTTAATGGTGATGGAGCCCCAAATGAATACGATTACTGGAACATCCTAACTTTTTCAATAAATGCTCCCGGGTCTGTTACCGAAGGAGATAGTGAGGCCACCCTGCAAACTAGGACTATTGCAGTAGGTGATTATCAAACATTATTTGTAATTGAAGAAAGCGAATCGGAGAAAGAAAAAGAAAGACAACGGGATCTTTCAGATGCAGTTTTTGAAAGTGGAAATTTATTCTATTGGACTTCCTTAACTGCCCTAATCGTAGGGGCAGTCTTACAACGGGAAATTTTGGAAAGACGTCATAATACTGGTCCCGAATACTTAGCCATGGAATTAGCATATCCTCAAGGAATTAGGCGTGGATTTATTTCTCTAGTGGCCTTCTTCCTTGCAATAACTTGGACTGCAGATGGGGGGCAACATGATTTCATAATCGGATGTACCTGGTTCATCGGATTTTGGGCTATGTACGGAGTTTACAGAACCGTACGTTCCGCAAAAACTGAACCGACCGTCCATGACGTGATGTAAAATGGACCAATCTAATTTTGTAAATAATGAATCATTGGTTCCTAAACACTTTTCTGAACTTCATACAGTTTTTCGTAGAACATCATTTGTATTCTTACTTTCAACACTAATTTCGACTATTTGGCTTGAAAATTTGATTTTTGACTGGGTATTATCTCAATCAACCTCTAGTAAAATCTCAGTCTACGGTCCATATGACTGGATCGAAATGAGATTACTATCAATTATCATATTATCATCTCTTATCACTCTGCCTTTTTTCTCAATCTATTTCCGGTCTTTCGCCATTCCGGGACTGCTTCCAAAAGAAAGGCTTTGGCTAGATTTTTACCTGTTTCTTAATGCTGTTTTACTTCCAATTATTTTGTATTTGGTATGGTTCATATTGATTCCAAATTATACCGAAACCAGTTTACAATTGGATTCTATATCTGGAGTAAATCCACGATATGATGCCTCAGAAATTTTTTCTTTGGCATCCGGAATTTCATGGGTCTTGATATTAACATTCAGCTCAACTTTATTCCTTTCTATATCTCGATTATTTGGACTAGTTGAAGAAGGTAGGAGCCGTTTTAGAAATAGAATTTTAGCTATTACAGGTGGATTGTTAATTTTGACTTTACCCGAACCTTTTGAAGGTCTAAGAATATTGATTGCGATAGTGGTTGTTGCCGTAGTTGAATATATTTCTCGCACCGTTCCCAATGGTCCATTGGGGCTCCGAAATCCTATTTTTCCAGAGTCGATTAACAAAGATGGCCACAGAAAAAAAGTTCTTTTGATGAATTGTTCTTGTGAAGGTGCTTGCCCATCCTTTGACAAATCCTGGATTAACCAAAATATTTCTATTTTGGAAGCTAACGCCTTATGTTTGAATGACACAGAGCAACTCGCACTACGGGACTTGATTTCTCGTAATTCAATAAATCAATTGACTATCGCTGGCTGTAATGGTTCACCATTGCCCTTGGATTTGAGAAATTTTCTTTCCACTCATAAAACTTTTTTAGATGGACTGAATTGGTTAGATCAACAGAATGTAGATGACATAAATTGGAGAAAAACTTCCCTACAAGCATATTCCTCCCAATTCAATCAGGTAGAATCGGAATAACTGAAAATAAGACTCGATCATAGTGCAATTATCCGTTTCCTTCAAAGTAGCGGTGTAACTCGGTTTCAATATGAGGGTACTCCAGTCTACGTTAGCCGGATTACTCCTGCTAAGTGCCCTCTTTGTCAACCTCAATTCCGAAATGGTAGACAATTGGGCTGAAAACAGGTCTGAATCAGAAGATTCGAAACTTACTCTTTTAGGCGTTCAAAATGAAGAAAATTGGTTGGTGCTGCAAGTAGAATTCCCCGACAATTCTTTCCCTCAATCTATAGCAGCTGATTCATTAATAGGTGACAATTCAGCAGAAGATTACATCCAGCAAATGACTGCCGGTCAATCAACTCTCTCTGTTACACTTTTCGATGAAGTTTGGCAATCTCCCTACGATGTAAAGAAATGGGGTGAAGATGTTGGTAGTGAGCGAGATTATGGTGCAGACGGCAATGGGGCTGAAAATCTCCTGTCCACAGTTGCTACCGAACAATTGCAGGGATACGATTTATCTGACTGGGACTTAAACAACGATGGAGTAATTGACCGAATACTGATTCTTCATTCAGCCCAACCTCAGGAAATTAACGGTGGTACTGATTCTCTATGGAGTCATTTTACAGCCATGCAAGAACCTCTAAAAATTGGTCAATGGACTATCGAACATTTCACCATAGCATCAGCCTATTCCGGAGTAGGGACGATTGTTCATGAAATGCTTCACCAAATGGGTGCTTACGACTTATATGATGTACACAGCGATATTCCAACCAGTAATTGGAACGGCATTGGAGACTGGGGAATAATGGCGAGCGGAAATTGGAATGGCAACGGTGCAGTCCCTTCCCTTCCATCATCTTCAACTCTCGACCTGATAGGTGTTAATAGAGGAGTTCTCGTTACTCCGCTAGTTTCTGATTATTCAATAACAGGGATTTCTGAGGGAGGCTCATACCTAGAAATAGCCATTGCACCGGATGAATGGGTGCGTTTTACCTTACGTGTCGATTCAGGATTTGATTCATCCCTCCCGGGTCACGGCGTAATTGTTGAAATCCAAGATAAAAACAATGGAGATCCTAATCGAAATCTTGTGAATACTGACCCTGATAAGGCGTGGTTAAAAATTATTGAAGCCGACGGAAATGCAGCCCTGGAAAGAGGAAGGAATAGCGGAGAATCTACTGACACTTTCTCCGAGGGTGATCAGTTGGGGGCAAATGGGATGCAAATACGCGATAGTCGTGGTCGGCTAGTCCAATGGACCGCCACAATTACAACTCTAGATCTCAATGAGTCTGTAATTACTTTCACTTTCCCAGAAAATCCCTCTACAGTTGAAGTTCTACCTCCAAGGGGTCCGATTGAAATTCTTGGTCAAGAATCTATTTTCGCTACCGTAATCTCAGAAAAAGCTTGTCAGTTAATAATTGATATTTCAACCACAACTAATTCAGCTGGGCCCTCTCCCAGAGTCATTTCAATAGAGCAAGGAGATTCAATCATAGAACTCGCAACTGCTAATCAAATTAGTCAAGGGTCAGGCTATCTCAGGGGTTCAGTCGGCTGTGAGGGTGAGGAACCTTGGCTCATTGATCTCGATTGGTTTTCTGTTGGACATAGAATTATCTCTGAGCACCTTTCAGCAATTATTCCATGGGATCAGGATTCACAACTTACCCTTGCAACCAAATGCACTGGAGAAGGATCTAGAACCTATTCTATAGCCGTTGAAGGTGCCCTTTCAAGAATTGCTATAGCAGAAAATGGGGGTGAGTTAGAAGCCTGCCCAACTGCGGTTTTAGGAATTTCTCCAGATGGCTTATTGACTCCTGGAATGATTGCTGAAGGCGAAATCGTCTTCGTCGATCCATTTGGCTTAGAGACAAGAGTCCCAGTAACTCTTACCGCCCAATCTTCCTTCAACGGGGATAGTCCACTTGCTTGGTTAGTCCAACCAAGTAACGCAATATCGGTTATTTTCGTTTTATTAGCGATATCATTGATTTCTGGTTCTAACTCCAAACCTAATAGTCGAAATGTTTCAACAGAGGAAGAAGATAATGCCTCTCAATTAGATTGATTTCACTTTCACTAATCAGCAAATAATACCTCAGTCTCTTTAGTTCGTTGATAGGTTGTTTATTCAGACATTTATTCATGGTTGAATATACAGGCGTATCTTGGGGTGATCGTTCGATAGACCTCTCGTTTCCTAAGCCAAGGTTATCGTCCGTTCTTCTTATTGATCAGAATACTCAGGATTTTCAGAGTGTATTGTTGAGAATGGTTGCAAATGAATTAGAATCATCTAGGCCAGTACACTGGATAGATGGAGGTGTGTCATTAGATCCATCTCGACTCCTTCCTCTGTTAAGAATGCGTAATTGCGACACTCTAACTCCTCTGAGGAATTTTCACATATCTCGAGGATTTACAGCATATCAAACAGTATCTATCGTAAAGAAATTGGCTAATGAGGCCAAATTAATCCCTCCTCCTGATCGAATAATTAACGGTCGTTTAATTATTATTTCAGAAGTATCAAGGATGTTCATGGACTCACAACTTAAGAAACCAGAAGGTCGCTCTTTGTTAACGGAAACACTTGAGCGTTGCAGAACCTTGAGTAAAGATTCCGAGTCCTTAGTGATAATCACTTCAAGTCGTAATTCATCGCCACCTCTTAGTAAGGACATGCGTCATATTTTGAGTCGATATTCAGATGACACTCTGAGAATCAAAAGTCTTTTTTCTAAAAACCGTGATAGAAGTTCCGCCAGAAAAAAGCTGCATTTACTTTCCATTGATAAGGAGCTTATTTGGGCAAATTTACCAGTGGGTCAAACTTCACTCCTAGAGTTCCGTCACAACCAAGAATCTAGGCTAGATTGCCTCATCGAACCGTTAGCCAGAAGCTCTTCGCTCCAACCAAATGGAGAAAGGATAGCTGTCGCTGCTCGAACTGCCAATCGTGTGTAGAATTCTATGTCTCCTTTCTCCTCTGAAATTGAATCTGTTGAAAATTCGATTTCGGATTTCAATCTGATTCTATCTACAGGATTCTTCCTTTTCCATCCTGTCACAGCAAAGTGTATTTTTCTTCCTGGAGGTATGATTTGATTCAATTCCTTAGAACGCAGAAGAGCGCCTGCTGTTAGATTCATAACACGATGATTTCCAGCTACGTATCTCACTCTTCTGGCTACAATTAGTTGCTCCAGTGGGATTTCTCCACGCTTCATAAGAGAAATTTCATCCTCAAGTCTTTGTGCAGCGATTTCGGGACCAATTCCAAATGGATCATTTGCTAAGTCCTCTAACATATTCTCCTGTAATTTCCTAATCCAATAACAGGTTGAATGTTGACGCAATTCTATACCTCTGATCTTCCATTCATCACCTATCTTTGCGTAATACTTAGTCAGGGCACCTACGCCTGTAGTTCTGTTCGGGATAAAAGCAATCCAATCATATTCGTATTCCAATTCTAGTGGTATTCCAATTAATGCTTCTATTCTTTCTATCAAGCGTTGGTACGATTTGCGCCTTTCTCCTTGACTTCTATCCTCACGGTCTTTAATCCAAATAGCATCAACTATCGCGTGTATACAATCCCACCCTTCCTTATTTGCTTCTTCAATTGTGGTTAGGAGAATTTCACGAGACCAAGCACAAATTGCTTCGTGACATTCGATACGACCAAATCGGGCATTTCGATAACCAGTATATCCAAAACAGGTAACTAAAATCCACTTGAGGACGTTTTGCCTTCTGTCCCATGAATCACCTTTTTTTTTCCTTCTCGCTTTCAGAGAATTTCTTCTTTCGATTATAGGTGCTACAACCCTTCCTAGGAATCCATGCTTACGAGTGCAAACATGTAATCCGAGTTCGGGCGCAATTAATTTTCTATATTCGTCATTTTTTACTCTTTTTTGAATTTCATAAGAAGCGGCTAAAACATCCAGTGGCAATCTACCATCTTTCATCTCGTAATTTCCAAATTTTGGATTACAGCATGAGCAATTCATAGTTTCAGGACTTATGTTTCTAGTGGCAATAATACTAGGGAATAAACTTGCAAAATCAAGTTCTATTGCTCCTTCATGAACTCCAACAATGGGGTCGAGGTACAATCCCCCTCTATCTGCTAAAATTAATTCATCAGCATTTTTCAAATCCTCAGGTCTGTTCTTTTTCCAAGGAATTAGGACACCATCTTCCATTGATTGTCTTATTTGCATGGCTGATATTGCGGAACCAGGTGATAGTCTAGACAAATCAGCGGCAGGTAAACCGGAAGTTCTTGCTAATTCTATTATACCTTCAATACCCCCTTCCTTACCTATGAAGGAACGCTTCATGTCTATGTGCAATCTACCCTCTAGGGGATGATACGCTTCTTTTCTCAAAAGACGTCCATAACTCCAATCTACTCTTTCTTTTGTTCGTGGACTACTGTCGCTTCCGTTCCTACTAATGTCGAGATTCATTTCAGATTTTTGAGCCAGACGAATCAAAGCGGGAATATCTACACTGTCTCCATCATAGGTTATTACTATATCAGGGTCAATTTCCTTCAATTTTTTTTGAAAATCATTCAACATATGTGCTGAACATGTATATGCTTCTGAAACTAAATTATAACTGATTTGTTTTTCAGAATTTATAATTCCTCTATCCAATATTTTAATGCTTGAAATTGGAGCGTCAAATTTCCTTTTTCCATTTATATCGTAACAATTAACTTTAATCTCTGCTATTCGTAAAGGCGGAAATTGCCAATCTACTTGTTTTCTCGTATCTAAAGAAATTATTCGTTTGCCACAAATCCGTACTCTTCCGAATGGATGTGTTTTGAGATCCAACAAAAATCTCTGGGAAATCTTTGGGTCTACAGAAAAAATTTCAAAATGTTTCCAAGAACCATTTGCATCAATAATTTCAGCGATTTTTACAATCTTCGATAGTTTTTGCAATTTAACTGCCAAAACTTCAACTTTTCTTTCTGATTCATGAGATGTCCGATGTTTTTCTAATTTTAATGAAATTGGACCAAATGGCCTTTGGTATTCCGGTCTTGAAAGAGCGCCAGCCAATTCTCTAAGTCTATGTGATTCCCCTTGAACGTATATTGTGAAGAACCATGGAATCATGATTTGTCTAATCTCTTCGTCATCCATTTTTATCCAAAGGCACATGCATTCACTTTTGTTATCTAAATGACAGTCGATTATCCATCCCTCATTCATCCCCTAACCTCTCAATTTGTTTTTCAATTTGCGAAATTCTTTCATATACCTCAACTAACATTGAAAGTAGGATTGGTTCGATTGGATCTACGTTTGGAATCATGCCACAAGCAGCGGCTCTAGATCTTGTAGCGCTAATCATCGATTCGTAAGCCAAACGATCTTGCGGTCTCAGAGTTCTATAGAATCGCCTCCACTCTTCTATTCGAGACTCTCCTCTCATTCTCCAAGTTGCGACTGTCCTACCCATGGATTTGTCTGGCGAATAAACCGCTTCACTTTCTTTTTGAAGACAGAGAGTTATTTCAGCAAGTAAAAGTGAAACAGAATATCATCGTTTACTTGGGTTTGTCCAACGTGAATCCGCAGGAGGTCTTGTTATTGCGAGGTAATTCCAAGAGCCTTCATTATTTACAGGATATAACCAAATTTTGTTAACACCTGAAGCCAACCTAGATGCTAGGCAGGCACCAGCCCAGTTCTTTGGCGCCTCATCTGGTAAAACTACTAGGTATGGGGCGTGGTCCTCTCCTATGCGCTTTTCATAACATCTCCATTTGGAACCATACTTGAATCCAGGTCTAATCACAAGACCTCTATCTAGTAAATCTAAGAGAATTAAAGCACCCTGGCTGAGAGGTGATTTCCCATCTACAATTTCACTAGCTATCGAATCCAAAAAAATACCTTCTTCAGTAGGTATGCCTAATTGTTCTATTTCCCAATTTTCAGAGGGGAAAATCATACCTTCCGCAGAGTTAATTCCATCAGATAAATTTGGTAATTTTTGATTTAATTCTTCCTCTTTGAATATACCTTTGGGGGATTCAGAAGATAATTGGTAGCTAACGACACTAAGTTCTTCATCTACTATCATTACCTCAGGAATTCGGTTTGAGTTTCTTACTTCTACAGCCCAATTATGTAATTCAGATGGGCTGAGCTTTTCTGAATCTAAAAACCATCTTACTTCAGAAGTTGGTTCAGAATTTTTTGGGTGAGCATCCGATGGCCACCTACATGCCCATGTTTGAGCTTGATAATCTAAATCAAAAAGTTCTAGATTTCCAGTAAGTACAACCTTATTTCCTGGAACTCTCAATGCTTCAAGAATACAATACTCTTGTAATAGCATACCGTTCATGGACAGAGCATCTGTTTTCCAATCATTATGTGGCAATTCTAAATTACGGTGATGGTGAACAAAAAGTGCCTCAGCAGGCGATAAAGACAGGTTTCCATTTTCCAAAAGTCTCCCAATTACTGACTTTTGCCAAAGCCTTTGTGAGGCGGGGCCATCATATTCCCAAAGCTCAGGATTGCCGCCCATATCGCTCCGAAACTAGTGCTTCGCTTGAGTTCGTCGGTTAATTGATGGTTGTTTCTTAGCCCCAAAACTCATTCATCTCCTCATCTTCGAAGTAGCATGGCGATTGACGAAGACACAGTGTCCCGTACCGAAGCTCTACTACGTTTACGCTCAACTTTGGATGAAATGAAAGGGTCCCAAGTAACTTTACTTGGAGATGTAATGTTAGATAGATACCACCATGGTTATGCAAATAATTTGAATTCTATTGCTCCGGTCCCCGTCCTAAAAATATTCCAAACCGATGAAAGTCCCGGAGCTGCTGCACATATTGCTAGAGGATTAAATTCCATAGGTTTAGACGTAGATTTTCACACCTATGTTGGCGATGATAGAGAAGGGGAAACAATTCGGAATATGCTAGACCATGACGGTATCTCAATTGAGGGAATACAATCGATAGAAAATCGACACACATTGGTCAAAATTCGATTTTTTGGAAGCAGAGAGAGTTTACTGGATGAGAGTCAAATTTTGTTACAAGCAGACAGAGGGCCACTAGAACAAATTGACAGTAATATTTCCGATAAGCTAACAAATAACGCTATGAAAGCATTAGAGAAAAGTTGTGCTTTAGTCATATCTGATTATGACAATGGTTCGGTTAGAGTTTCGAGTGCCTCGACTCTTATTGCCGAGGCCTCAAGAAACAATATTCCAGTTATTGTAGACCCGAAGTTAACTGGCCTAGAAAGGTCTAGAGGGGCAACAGTTGTTCTTGTTGAAATGAGAGGCATGGAACTCATGCGACGAAGATTGGAATCATCGGATGCGGCTAGCGCAGCATCAGAATTAATCGATACATATGATTGGAATGCCTTAGTTGTATTAGGTGGGATTAATGGAGTAACACTGTATCAATCAGAAGGTGAAACAATCCATTTTGATTGTTATGCTTCAGCTCCTAAGCAACAAATTGGGCTCCATGATGCTGCCGCCACAGCTCTTGCTGTTGCGTTAGGTAATGGTTTACCAATGGAAGATGCAGGATTGTTAGCTGCTGCGGCCTGTGATTGCATTTTAACCGCTAAAGCAAGCCAAGAATTTGTGGATCTCGATACACTCGGTACATGGCTGGATGAATTGGTTTGGCAAATGCAAATTTCAGAGAGATAATTGGGTCATATATCCATGAGGTTCAATACTGAAAGACTTATCCAAACTCATAATGAATAGACGCTGGATAGTCTTAATTCCGGCTTTGGCATTGACATTACTGCTTTCTACCACTGTTCAGGCAGATGATAGTGACCCAGCACTCATTAGTATAAATGTTGAAAATGGCGCGTATACTAATGACACTATTATTTTCTCAGGTATAATAGAAGATGATATCAAACCGACTCAATCCTTTTGGAGAGTTAGTAAAGATGGAACTACATTTGGAGGTGGTGAACTTTATGAAAATCTTGAAGAAATTTCTTCTACTAGTAATCGAAATCAGTGGAAATGGTCATTCAGTTTATCAATTTCTGAAACTGGCGAATGTGCTTGTTACGTCAGTATCCATACAATTGATGAAAATTCTAACGAAGTAATAGAACAAAGAGTAATTTTCATGGTCTCAGAAAATACATCGGGTCTAATTGGGTTTATACTAGAAGAAGATATTTCCGGTAATTTTATCGATTCTAGTATGGATTTCAAAGGTTGGGTGGGAAGCTATCCAGAAGGTAGTGTAACGATTGAAATTGTCACTTCAATTACTCAGGGTTTAATTGAAGCATCACGATTTCCTCAACCTTCGACTTGTACACCCACTTCAATTACAGCTGATACGGAAACTTTTACTAATGGCGAATTTGAATTTGAATTTGATATCTCCTCTAAACTAGATGGTTGGCTAAAGATAGATTTGATATCGTGCTCTTCTAGTCTATCTTTTTTGGAAGGTTCAATCTACGAATTCTCTTTCCGTGTAAATAACGAACCGCCGTCAGTAAAAATTTCTGGCATTGATTTTGCAATTGAAGATGATACTTGGCATATATTCGATGCTTCATTGACCGAAGATCCATATTGGGGTAGAACCGATATGTATTATGTTTGGACATTATACCGTACATCGCATTCGGGTTTTTCTCCTATTGATATAAAGATGGGTGATGACATAACTAGTTACTCAATTTCAGGTGAAAAATCTGGGAATTATTCACTTAGTTTAACTGTCTATGATAAAGGAGGTCAATTTTCGGAGAGGATAGTCAATTTTGATATTGCAAATACAGTTCCTATTATTTTGTTAGAAATTGATGGAGAATCGGTAACAAATGGTCAAGAAATTAAGTTAACTAACCCATCAGACACTATATTGGATGCAACAGGAAGTTCTGATTCAGTAAATGATAAACCTGGGTTGCGATGTGTTTGGTTGTTAGATAATGTTCCTCTATATGAAGGCTGTAATCGCTCTTTTTCTTGGGATGAATATCAAGGCGAAGATTATCGGGCGGAACTAACACTTGAAGTGATAGATGATGACGGGGAATACTCAACAATGAATGTGATACTAATCCATCCCAACGAAGTTCAAGCCTTGCCAATAGTTTTGATTGTACCAGCAATAAGCCTAATTTTCCTCATTTATGCCACTATTAATCGATTTAAGTCCAACAATGAACTAGAAATCCCTAAATGGAAATCTTGAAATTTATATCATTTTGTTATTCTTCCCATACCACAGAAATAAGAATAGGTTCCACGTCCGACAGACATGGGTGGTGTGACTAAACTACCATTTGAGGTGGCGGAGTATAAGGCACGTCAGCATCGTTTCCTATCTCAGATTGCTAAAGATTGCTTGGTCCTTATTCCAACCAATCCTCTTGCTGTTCGTTCTAACGATGTGCACTATCCATACAGGGCTAGTTCCTACATGTTGTACCTCTGTGGTTGGAGTGACCCTGGTTCAGTCTTCATGGCCCAACACGATGGAGAAGAATGGAAAGTCAGTCTTTTTGTCCAGCCTAAAGATACTACAGCCGAAATTTGGGAAGGGAGACGGATTGGAGTTGATGGGGCTGCTAAAGGCTGGCCAATTGATCACGCAAATTCTTTGTCAGACATAGAGGAAATCATAGAAAAATCACTTAGGGATTCTAATGGGGTTTATCTTATCCAAAAATCAAATCAACAAATTGATGAAATTGTTAATCGCTCATTAACTTCAAAGAGCCGACAAAGGAATACTCATGGAATGGGGCCTACCAGTATTGTAGATCCTTCGCCAATTTTAGACGAAATGAGAATATGTAAATCACCATCTGAGATAGAAATCATGAAAAAATCTGCTGAATTGGCAGCCGAAGCACATTCAATAGCGATGGAAAAAACTCACTCTCAGATTGGAGAATGGGAAATTCAATCTATAATTGAAGGACACTTTCAATCCAAAGGTTCACAATGGAGTTATCCTTCAATTGTGGGAGGTGGAGATAATGCAACAATTTTGCACTATCATGCAAATAATAAACCTGTCAAAGATGGAGATTTAATACTGGTTGATGCTGGTTGTGAGATAGATGGTTATGCTTCTGATATTACTCGAACATGGCCAGCTAATGGTAAATTTACTGAAGCGCAGAAAGAAATATACAATTTAGTCCTTAAAGCCGAAATTGCAGCTATCGAAGCCTGCCAAATAGGGTCTCCTTGGAATTCTTCACACAAAGCTAGTATGGAAGTAATTTCAAGAGGATTGATTGATTTAGGCATACTTGATTGTACTTTTGAAGAAGCTATGGGTGATGATTTAGATGGAAAAACCAGACAATTTTTCATGCATGGTACTAGCCATTCTCTAGGCTTAGATGTACATGATGTTGGAGTTACTAGGCCCGATGGTAAGGGTGATGGAAGGTTATTGGAACAAGGAATGGTACTTACCGTGGAACCTGGTTTATATTTTGGTTCTTGGAGAGAAGATATCACTATCCCTGAAAAATACTCGGGGGTCGGGGTTCGAATAGAAGATAATGTGGTAATCACGAGAGAAGGGCCTGTTGTCCTAACATCAAATTGTCCTAAACAAATTTCAGAAATTGAATCATTGGTTGGTTCAGGGGTTTGATAAATTGGCCGATTGGCGAGAGATTCTTGAAGGGCAACTACTGCCCAATCCACCAAGATTAACTGTTGAAGAAGCTACTATTCTGTATGATGAAGCAGACCAGAATGAATTATTGCATACTGGTCTACAAATGCGTAGATTGCGCGTACCAGGGAACAAAGTTACGTATCTTGTTGATAGAAATGTAAACTACACTAATGTGTGCACAATAAATTGTCAATTTTGTTCATTTTATAGACCACCTGGGCATCAAGAGTCCTACACTCAATCTATTGAACAAATTAGTGCGAGATTTTCTGAATTAGAAGATATCGGAGGCTCGAGAGTCTTGATGCAGGGGGGAGTTAATCCCGATTTACCACTTGACTGGTATACAGATTTAATTTCAGAACTCAGAATCAGACATCCTTCTATTGATTTAGATTGCTTTTCACCTATCGAAATTGAAGGTATAGCTGATGTTTGTCAATCTACTACCAAAGAGGTCCTTCTTAGATTAAAGAATGCAGGAATGCATGGTTTGCCCGGCGGAGGAGCAGAAATGCTTGTTGATGATGTACGTTTAGATGTCTCACCCAAAAAAGGCAGTGCAGATAATTGGTTGAGGGTAATGGATGAAGCACAACAAATTGGTTTAACAACTTCTGCAACCAATGTAATTGGTTTTGGTGAAAGTAATGAGCATCGCGTAAAGCACATGGAAAAAATTAGAGAATTGCAAGACAAAAATCTAGCACAAGGAATTCGAGGGTTCACATCATTTATTGCATGGCCGGTACAATTGGAAAACAATACATTTGGAAAACGAAATAAGGGAAAAAATAAGATCCAATTGGGTGCTGGTGCTTACGATTATCTTCGTCATGTAGCGATTTCAAGGCTATTTTTCGACAATATTCAACACATACAGGCATCATGGCCAACGATGGGAATGGGTATAGCACAATTAGCATTATTTGCCGGTGCGGATGATGCAGGTTCGACAATGATGGAGGAAAATGTAGTATCAGCTTCAGGCACCACAAAAACTCTTGCGGGTGAAGATGAATTACAACTTACAATCTTAAGGGCTGGTTTTATTCCACAGAAAAGGGATTCAAATTACTTGTATCTAGATACGAAAATTCTACATGAAAAAGTCTTACCATGCCCGCCTCCTTTGCAACCTGCATAATCAATCCTTTGACTCTTCAGAACGGGCTGCTCGTAATGGCATTACACCTATTTCCACAGGTTCTTCTGTTTGAGGGTAAATCAATGGTTTAACCCATCTTAATCTCATACCATTCCAAGTTACATGGATATGCAATTCCCAATGTAATGCAATAACCGAGGAGTAAATTGAACCCGGCCATTTTTCTTTCGGTCCATTCAAAGTAATTGGTAAATTGGTTTCAGAATTATATTCCCCCCTTGCCCTAACTCTCATGGGTTCCAATAATAGTATTCGTGTGTAATCAACCGCTAATGGAGTGGATTCTCCAACACCAGTTCCATGTTCCTCTCCCCCTGTCAATCTCTTTTCAGGTAATGGAGTAGACATACCTGGAGGTGGTTGGCCGATTTCTTTCCTATTGGAAGATTGAAGCATGGTATTTCGTTCTGGTATTGCAATTCCAACCTGAATTCTTGAACCAATTAGATTTACTTTATCTGGTAAGGATAATTTTGTAATTTTGACACATCCATCACCTATTTCAACATCGATTTCAGGTTCAGAGATTGGAGATTGAATGTATAGGTTTTGACGATTGATATCTCGAGTATTTGCAAATATCCTGATAATTATTGGTAAAACAAAAATTGGAAATGTTAGTAATAATAATTTGGGATAATCTAACGGTCCAATTTGGTAAGATCCTTGTGTAATCCAAGAAAGTACTGGAGTATTATCCAAAGCCGGAGCAATTGCGTGTAAAAATAATGAGAAAATTAGTAGAATTACTGTTGGGGCAATTAATTTCCTTGCCAATGCATGCAATGGATCTGGTTCAATATACCAACCATTTCTCGTCCTCATTAGAAATGGCAGTGTTGCTGTTGTAGTTACGGATTGTATTCTTGGTAAATTATTATCATTTTCAGTTACCCCCCGCCATTCAACAAACCATCCTGACTCCGATCCAATTCTAAATGGAGTGGGCGGTGGGGAATCAGATTCTAGAAGGACTTCTGTTATTGGTAAAGAATTAGGGTCAATATTAGCATGGTCAAATGGCGGATATCTAATTCTCTGAACAGATTCCATTTTGTTAACCCCAAATTAATGCTGAAGCACCTTTTGTTGCTAATCGACGAAACTCTGGTATATCCTTTAGCATCTTTATGCCAAGAGGTATTGGGTTATCGATATCGCCAACTTGATTGATTAATTCTATGACTTCAGGTTGAGCCCAAACTGAAAATAATTCATCAAGTTCTTCATCTGTTGATTCGCTAAGAAAAACGTTCCTTAGAGCTCTAGATTTATTTTGTTTTCTTCTAAGGCTTGAAAGAGTTGCATTAAGCTCCTGTGTAGTCTTAGCATTAAATTGATTAGAAATTATTGTAGATACTAACTTTGGTAACATTAAGTCTACTTGATCAAATCCCTTCCCAATCCCTCCTCCTGTAGTCGGTTTGCATAATCCTGCAGCATCTCCGAATACTGCAACTCGGTTAATAACTGGTTTTAGGATTAAACCGGAAGGTACAGGTCCACAAAACCTCCCAATTTCTTTACAATTTGAAAACCTATTTTTCCACATGGGAGATTTCATAAAACTCTCCAACAAATCTTCACATGACTTGTCATTCATTCTCTCAGGTAAGGTCCAGTTTCCTATTCTTGTTGTTTCGCCGGAAGGTATTGCCCAAGAGAAAAATCCAGGAGCAATATCGTCTCCTGTGAAAAGGTCTAATCTACCTTCTTCACCAGGATATCCTGTAACTTCTATTTGGAATCCAATCATCAATTCTTTTGGCCGCCCCATCTTGAAAGTCCGGCGAACCCATGAATGTGCTCCATCTGCACCACAAACCATTCGACTGAGAAATTGCTGTATATCACCATCTACATCTATTTCAATTTCTACACCTAATTCCGTTACTTCTGCACTGATTGGTTTCGATGACAATAGTAGATCCGCGCCAGATCCTATTGCCAGTTGAACTACTCTTTCATCAAACAATTTACGACAAACCGACCAGGTTCTAGTCCTTTCAGGATTACCAATTTTAATTTCTGTCCCAGAGGGGCTATACATTCTAGCCCCCCAAATTCTTGTTAGAACCGTATCATATGCTCCAATCCTTTTCATTGCTGAAGGGTTTACCATGCCTGCGCATTGGAATGGCCTACCAACTTCTGCATGCTCCTCTATCATTAGGACATCTATCCCATTTTGGGATAACTTCCAAGCAAGATACCCACCTACGGGTCCCGCTCCGATTATGATCACGTCGTAATTCTGCTTAACCAAATTTCACACCCACCATGTCAGCCGTAAAGTATGGTAGGAGCGTGTAGACTGTTGAATATCACTTCTTTTGTTTGCGCTTGCGTGCTTGTATCATCTTTTTCATAGTCCCAATAAGTCCGCTTGCATCATTTTTGGTAATTTCATCAATAGTGGTTGTATCCGCTAGTGCCATAGCGTCTTCAATACTAATGTCTAGGTTGTCGGCCATTGACCGGATTGTCTCTACTTGCTTTTCTGTTGCCGGAGAATTTTTGTCTATAGAAATCAAATCACTGATTAATTTACTTGCGGAACCATCTCGCCCACCTGTCAACTCATCGATATCATTGTGACCCAAATCAGATAACATCTGAGAAAGATCGACTTTGTTCTTATCGGATAATCTGATAATTAATGCAACCTGTTTTTCACTTGGTGGGATATTGCCATCCGACGAATTGTTTAATTCTTCAATAATCCGCCTCGCATCTTCTCCAGTAAGTTCTTCGAAATTTTTTCCATCCAAAATCTTTGACTTTGTTTCTTCATCCATGCGAGACATTCTATTCCGCATAAAATTCAGTTGTTTGATTGTAGGCTTTTCTTTACGTGATTCAAGAGCAATATTATGCATATTTCTAAAATCCGAGACAAAAATGTGCCAAATATTGGCACCACTTGTATTTCCGTGTTCTACTAGGTCTAAGTTTGACTCCATCAAAGCAGTAAATTTGGGTGTGAACAAACCCTCAGAAATTGATTGGGAGCTGTTCTCTTCAGAGCCATAGAATGGTACTACTTCTATCCATAGTAATTTCCCATCTTCGGTTGGTATCAAAGAACTTCCCTCCTTATTCACGTAACCTCTGGCGACTAATTTGCCGACAGTTGTAAGGTAGGTAGAAGGTCTGCCTATGTCTGCTTTTTTCATTTCTCTAATTATAGAACTCTCCGTGAATCGTCGAGGCGGTTTAGTCTCGTCGGATGTGAGTAATGGATTATTTTCTTTGTTACTGAATTGCCATTTTGATCCAACATCGAAACCAATTTTTGGAGGTTCTGTCTGAACGTTTTTATCTGCCGAATAAACAATTTCCCAACCGGCATGAATTCTCCAAGAACTGGTGCCGTATAATGGACTATCTAAACTATCTACGTTAGTAACAATACTCCTTGTTTCTCTTATTGAATCTGACATCTGGCTTGCAGCGAACCTTCCCCAGATTAATCTATACAGTGATTGTTCATCTTCATCAACTCCTGTTAGAGTCTTGATTTCAGGTTGTGTTGGTCTAATCGCTTCGTGTGCGTCTTGGACGTTACTCGCGCCTTTTTTGGCATCAGGCCCCAAAGCTCCCGAGCCTAGGAAATTTTCACCGTGTTCCGATTTAATTAACGTACGGATTCTATCTCTAGCATCCTTGCTTGTTCTGGTTGAATCTGTCCTAATGTAAGTGATATGCCCTGCTTGATAGAGAGCTGTTGCCACTCTACTCGTTCTCCCTATTGCCCACCCCATTCGACCGTTAGCAGCTCTTAGCATTGATTCTGTTGTGAATGGAGGCTTAGGTTTTCTCTTGTTTTTACCATCCTTGACAGATTTTATTGTCATTTCACCTGCGTTCTGTATTGCGTGTAATGTGTCTTTGGCTAATTGGCCATTAAAAGTTCTGTCAGGATAATGCTTCCCCTCATCATCCTTCCAAGCTTCATCTTCTTCCTTTTCATGGAAACGGACCTTGAACGATACACCATTTGAATCCACGGAAATTGAATGATAAGGAATTGGTACATGAGCTTCTCTTTCTATCTCCCTTTCTACTATGAATCCTAAAGTAGGTGTTTGGACTCTACCCATAGATTTTAGATTCCAAGATCTACTGAACCTTGAGCATCTGTACCCTACTAGTCTGTCCATAAACCTTCGAACTTTGGCTGCATCCACTAAGTCCATATCTATCTCTCTAGGAGAATCTATTGCTTCCTGAACGGCTGTGTTTGTAATTTCATTAAACGAAACACGATAAATCCTGTCGTAATCTGAAAAAATTTCTTTTAGCCTCCATGCAATAAATTCCCCCTCTCTATCTGGGTCAGTAGCAATGTAAATCTCTTCCACTGAGTTAGACTCAGCTTTCTTACGTAATTTGGTTACAACCTTTTCAGCTCGCTCGGTCCAACTCCATGGTGGATTGGGCAACTGACCTTCTTTAGCTGTCCACATTGCCTTATTGTCATGTTTTGTTCCTCCCCTTGAGGGCAAGTCCTGAACATGTCCATTACAAGCATCAACTATCCAGCCTTTACCAAGGTATTTCTTAATGGTCCGGGCTTTGGCACCGGACTCTAAAATCATGAACTTCATATTACCACTTTCATAGTCCGGTTACACGGCAGAATTGCCGTATCACATTTTCCGGTGGCGAGATGAACACTGTATAAACGTGAGTAAGAATAGAGCGATGCAAGGCGCGCGCGCGCATGCCTGTACGTACGCGCGCGTGAGGTTTCTCTAAGCTCAACATCTAACTTAATCAAACAATAGTCTAACTTTACTTTCTTGCCAAGGTAATTCAGCATCTTCCCCACCGCACCCAACACAACCGGGATAACCAGCCGCAGCCAACCTGATTATTTCTAGGGATAATTCATTTAATCCAGTCTGTAAATCTAGGGGTATCCATACTTCATTTTCCGAGGGTTGGGATGTACCAATTAGTCCACCAGCCTCTCCAATATTTGTAATTACGATATTTTCATTTTGATGGATTTTAATTTCAACACCAAAATATAGACTCGGGGCAAGGTCGGATATTGTAAGAGATAGTGATTCATCTATTTCGATGTGTTTGGGCAATTGGATAATTACCCCTCTAGAACGCAAGATTCGTCTTGCTAGCTCCCGAATGGATTTAGCACACAATTCCGCGTTCATGGTTACCGTAATACACACAAGATTTGAAGGATGCCCATCAGGCCGAAGGGAAGATGGGTATACCATATCGATTCATTGTTCGCCCCTCTTTGCGATTTTTAGATTCTGAAAAGGCGCACAAATTAACTGTAAATGGCCTATCAAAATTTGCCGAGAATAGAGGAGGCCAGAAATTACTTAACTCAATTTACAGAACTCCCAATCTACCAATTAATGTATTTGGGAAACTATTCCGACACCCATTAGGGTTAGCTGCAGGGTTTGATAAATCCGCACAAGCCCTGGGGGCATGGCCCTCCCTAGGATTTTCCTGGGCTGAATATGGCGGGGTAACGCGTTATCCACAAGAGGGGAATCCAAAACCCAGAATGTTTAGATCGAATTCAGATGTTGCTTTGATTAACCGAATGGGATTTAACAATCCAGGTGCACAAAATGTACGAGACACATTAGCACAAAGAGAGATTTCTGGTAAGTGGCCTAATGTTCCGTTGGCAGCAAATATAGGACGTTCCAAAACTGTAGGTAACGAAAGAGCCCCTCATGATTATGCTGAAACATTCAATCTATTATACGACTATGCTGACATTTTCGTCCTAAATATATCATCACCTAATACACCAGGGTTAAGGGAGTTGCAAGAGGAGGATCACATTAGGGAAGTGGTTAATGCTTGTACTTCAATCAGAGACAAAAAATCTGGTCTGAAACCAATTCTATTGAAATTCTCACCTGATTTAGATAGAGATTCGATCTTATCATGTGCTGGTGCAGCATTATCCTCTGGAATTGATGGATTTGTTGCAACAAATACAACAATCAGTCGTCCCCCCCCGAAAAATACCAGTTCCCGAAAATTTCTATCAGAGAGCGGGGGTTTGTCAGGTAGACCACTGCACGAAAAATCCATCCAGTGTATCGGAGATTTATATGATTCAATTGGGAATAAAGTCCCCATTATCGGATGTGGGGGTATAGAATCTCCTGATACAGCATGGAATGCTATTAGCAACGGAGCGACTTTAATTCAACTATATTCAGCTCTAGTTTTCCAGGGCCCATCTGTGGTGTCCCAGATCACAAATGGGCTGAATAAAAGGCTCAAAGTTGAAGGTTTTAGCGATATACAGGAAGTAGTTGGGTATTCTAGAATTTAGGACGCCGACCTAACGATACTGAGTAAGCCTATTCAATGACCTCTATCTCGAGTCAATTGTGAAAAACACTCGTCATACTCGCCTGCTATTAGTCGGTGGAATTATGCTGGGTTTAGTGGGTCTGATGTTCTTGTCAGTAGACCCCGAAGTTCAATACACAGTGGATGAAGTCATGGATTCACCAGAAAGTCATGATTCAGGGGAACTTAATGTCCGAGGTATTGTTCAAGAACAATCTTTAGATAGTTCCTCTAGCACATTTATTCTAGCGGGCGAAGAAGCTCAGATTGAGGTGTCTTTCGCCTCAATTGCTGTCCCTGATGGCTTCGAAGAAGGTCGTATGGTGGCAGTCAAAGGAGATTTGACACTAATAGGAGATGTATGGTATATCGAAGCCAATGAAATTCAAACTGGTTGCCCCTCAAAGTATGAGACTGAATGAATTCCCTCAATAGTTTCGTTCATAGGTGAGTGTTACGCGGGAGTGTTGGGCTAGGGGGAGCGTTGACGTGTTCTATTATCCACAAATCGTCGAAAATGGTGGCCTGAAGTCCGAGGGCGGCGAAAACGAGCCGACGATGACCCTGCGGTTGACGTCGATGCCTCGCCCCCAAGAGATTCAGGTTGTCGGAGAACACTTCCGAAGGGAAGCGTCGACCGTCTTACGCCCGGGAATCAGGTCAGGCGCGGAAGCGAGCAGCCCGACCGGGGATGCTGAATGCCTTGGGATAGCGGGGCTGAGGAGATTGCGGAAATTTCATCGTTGGTGACGATTGTCCACCGAGGACGTGCCCACTAGGGATATTCTTACTCATCAGTAAGTAAATTTTTCACCAATGCTTCATCAATTCCAAAGAAATTGATCTCAGAGCAACGATGTAATAATTCAATCCAACCATCATGATCTTGCAGTGCGATATTGATGAGTTTTTTTCCACTTTCTATATCTCCATTAACGGCTAGATTCACTCCAGTCCAGAATGCTATTTCTGGATATATTTCCATCTCGCTTTCCTCCAGGTCTAATTCATATCCACCTTCTTGAAATTCGGTATATGTGGAATGTACTTTGAGTAAACGACCCAATTCATCAAGGGGTGCAGGATGATCATCAATTCTAACGTCTACTATTTTTTCCTCCCAAGATTTCTCGCTTATGTTTGCCTTTACTACCAAAATTCTTGCTGATTGCATGCCCCGTAAATCTCCACCTGCTTCTTGACCCGCTTGTAACGCGGCAAGAATACGCTCAGACAATTTACCTTCTTTATTTGAGAATCCTTTGGCCATTTTAGAGGGTATCATATCATTCCACATTAGGTTTGCTTGACATGAAAATCCATCTCCTAACACATGGCCCGCAGATGGAATAGTACTTGTTCCAGTATGGGCAGCAACTAAACCATCACTATCTACAATCGCTACTTGTCGAATTTCAGATTCCGGATCCGCTTCCAAGCGTTTCTCAAGCGTTTCTGAAGCTGACAACCCCTGCTCTAGCAGTTCTAGGCCTAATGGACCATGATCCATCAATGCCATAGCCTGAGTTACAACTACACCAATCCCTGCTTTGGCCCAACATGCATCTCCGGATGCAAAGAAATGTGATTGAATTCCAACGCCAAATTGGCCTGTTTCTTTACATTTGGCTACAATGGAATAGGTCACTAAAACACCACTAAAGATTAGATGTGTCCAATCCTCCCATCTTGCAAACAATTGCAAAGTGGTTGGCAGACACAGGTTGCACCGAGAGCCTCTGGCCTCTTTGTAGCAAAGGCATCCCTTCCAAACTTGGATTTTGTTTGAGTTCAGGTAGTCCAACTGATTCCATTTCTTCAATAGCTTCTATATCGACCATAATCCATCTAGGATTTTCTGGGCTTGCTTTCTCATCAAAATATTTTGATTTTGGGTCTTGGGCGGTGAAATCGGGGTATCCTTCTTTGCTAACCTTAGCCACTCCCGCTACATGGGGGGGTTTACAATTCGAATGATAAAATAAAACGAGATCTCCTAATTTCATATCATCACGCATTATATTTCTCGCTTGATAGTTCCGGACTCCGTCCCAATGGGTTGTTCGATCTTCAACTAATTTCGCCCAAGGATATACATGGGGTTCACTTTTCATTAGCCAGTAATTTACCATAATTTCACCACGCATCTTGAGATTCCATTACTAGGGTCGCATCCATAACATCGCCTTGTTCCTTAGTCAGAGTCCTGCGTAAACCGGCTGCTTTAGCCATGGTATTAGACCCTCCTGTGAGGGAAATATTCGATTTAACTAGTAGGGCATATATTGCTGGAAGGAGGATTAATGCAGAGATAGCTGCTACTATGAGCAAAACGATAATCACAGTAACGAATGGTGTTATGGCGGGAATGGGAATTTGATATGCACAGGCCATTCCTGCAATAGTGACGGTAACCGCTTCCGTTAGGCTCATTCCAGTACTCGCACAAGCGATTCTAATAGCATCCAATGAACCTCCTAACTCCTTAACCCGATTGGCAATATGTATTGAGAAATCAACTCCTACCCCAACAAGGATGGAGCCAATCATTACAGTTACCAGCGATAACGCCACATTGCCTTGATCCATTACCAACCACTGCATGAATACTGTGAATGCAACGGGTAATGTAGTTAGGATAGCATATTGAGCATCTCTGAAAACCAATCCTAAGGTGAAAACTGTGAACAATAATGCGAAACCTAAGGAATACCACTGAGAATTTACTATTAGGTTGTTTACTTCTATAGTAACCGAAGCAACTCCAACTAACTTAGATGAAGTGATGTCACCGGTGGTGTCTTGTTGGGCAAAATTGTCTATTTGTGATACAGCGTTCTCAGTGCTTTTGACATCCATAAATGGCATATCAACATAAATCAAGCTCGCCTTCTTTTCCTCATCTAGGAATAATTCCCTCATTTCATCTGTTAGACTAGAATAGAACACATACAACATGAAGTTTTGAGCTTCTATCCCTCCATTGTTGTCTTGTCTATCTAATGTTGCTAGACTCAACCAAAATGACCCATTTCCTGTTACTGACTGATTGAAAATAAGTTCAGCTACATCAGCGATTGGCTGTGGAGTGGCATCAGGTAATGTATCAAGAATAGGTCCACCGTCTAAATCTACTGTAACTGATATTGCTTTCATTAAGAATACAATTGACACCGCTGTAGTTTGTTCAACAGAGTTACATTTCTCTTCTAATTCCTCTAATCCCTTTAGGTCCTCATAAGGGTCATCTGGTTCCGGTTGAAAAATATCTGCGCTAGCATCAAATGACCCGTTTACTATTAAGAATCCAGGCTGGCCCGCGTCAAATTCAGACGAATATGTTTTCATTTTCTCAACTGCACCAACATTTTCTGGGGCCATTTCCAACAGATCGACATTTTCTTCGACATTCGGTCTACTGATTCCAGCTGAAAACAATATTGCGATTACGAATAGAGTTAGGGTCAGTTTAGTCCAATTTATTGGCACGCTTACCGCTTTGACGAAGGCTTTAGGGGGGGGATGTGATGGTTTCTTCAAATCAAGCATCATCGTTAAATTAGGAACCATTACCATGGTCATTATGTATACAACCACTATGCCCATTGCTAGTGAATATCCTACCGTTTGTATCGGTTTCATAGGAGTGAATACTAGAGATATGAACCCAATTATTGTCGTTAATGCAGAAAGTAAAACTGCTCTCCCNGTTGAATCCAATGCTTCAGCCATTTTTTCTTGGGGTGTACCTTTACATTCTGCATATCGATTCGTTATGTGTAAACCATAAGAAACACCTAACGCTAGGACTATTGGACCAACAATAATTACGGTCATGGAAACTTCATAATTGGTCCAACCGATAATTCCCATCGTAATGAACACAGAACATAGCGTGGGGAGTCCGGAGATAATTAGTACCTTGATACCCTGAACAAACCTGATACGTCCTGTTTGTAATAGGTCACAATGGAACAAAAACAAGCCAATAGCAACGAATACAACACCAGTAGGAAATACATCCCAAAAGAGGTTGAAGGATTCTTCTGTTACTGCATTTGTTATGGGGACCGGTCCGGTTAAGGTCATTATCAATCCTTTATCTTCCCAACCATTACCACCGTCCTCTACAGAGAGAGATAATTGATTTATTCTGTTTTGTGTGTTTTCAATGAATTCTGAGACAGTAATATTATTCCCATTTTCATCACGAAGTTCATTATTAATTCCGATGATAATAACTGCCCTATTCCAAGAACCAGCTTCCTCTTTGATGAGTGTTCCATTTTCCCATACTCCGACGTCCCTCACCAATTTTTCTAAGGCGTTTTCAGGCATTTCCTCTACTATATCGTCGATTCTAGTTTGGTCGTCGGGAATAGCATAGTTACCCAATGCGTCTTGGTTTTCATCAATTACTTCATTAATTTGTTCCGAGAACTCTTCATTGTCAAGAGCAGTCGCTACACCCGAAAAGAAGGATTTGAGTACTCTTGGTGCAGAAGAATTGACTTCTTTGATTACAGATGAAATTGAAAGTACGTATATTACGTTGTCATCGCCACCATCATTTTGTACTGGATTTATTATGTTCTCGAGCTTTTCTATTTCCTCAAGTACAGCCTGATCGGTAATATTTCTCAATGGTTGCTCCTCGGTCTCATAGGATTCAACATAAATTACCATGACATTAGTCGTCCAACTATCAACCCCTTCTACTTGAGCCAATAACGTAGAAACTTCTGAACCTTGAGGGAGGTACACCTCCAAGTCACCGTTAACATTCATAGATGATTTTCCTTCAATCGGACAAAAATCATCTCTACAATCTACTAATCCTGATTCCCATGAGAAAAAACCGGTGATAATTAGACATAGCACAACGGTAATCGTGGGGAATTTTGTTAGGATATCTGTAAAATTTAGTTCAGAAGACATTCTCCTTAATTGGTTCCTACCTACCCTTCCATAACTTTCTACTTTGGTTCTGTTTATGTCGGGTTTAGATAGAATTTCTTTCCCTTTAGATCGCCCTAGTTTCGTTATGCGAGTTACGAAATTGTCGTTGTTTTCATCCATTGACAAGTCGCACCCTCCCTACTTTGAGTCAACCGTCGGGAGCGAAGGTGCTTGAACCCGACGGCTTCAGGCTGACTATAATATGCATTTCATCAGTTACTTTCTGATTGGGAACCGTCAAGAACAATAAGTCTCAGGGGGAGGTAGATTGTGAGGTGGATGGGTCCATGGGTAAACCCTTAATCGAAGACAAGAGATGGTCGATTGACCTTGAGAAGAGGATCCAAGAAGACCATTATAGTAACCAAAATATATACAATGAAAGGTATGGTTTTAATCCCAATTCCGGCAAGGAAATATTCGTAGTAGATACTCCGCCTCCATATCCCAGTGGAACCTGGCACATAGGGGCCGTAGCTCAATATTCAATGATTGACGTTATTGCTAGAAGTCAAAGATTGTTAGGGAAGGAAGTATTCTTCCCTTGGGGCGTCGACCGAAACGGGATAAATATAGAATTTACAGTCGAGAAAAATACCGGCAGGAAAATGAAAACATTTGAGCGTGCAGAATTTTTGAATTTATGCCGTGATACCATAGAAGAATATACCCAGGCGATGAGGGAGACTGCAGCTAGGGTAGGCCTTTCTTGTGATTTCGAGAAGGAATATCTCACCGATTCAGAACAATACAGGGGTGTATCACAATCAATATTTGTTGACTTATTCAAACGGGGAGATATAGTTGAAGATCTTCGACCAAATATCTATGATCCTGTCGAGGGCACTACAATAGCCGATGCCGAAGTTGAAAGATTACAAAGAAAAACCAAGCTTATTGACGTCAAATGGATTACTGAAGATGGTATTGAAGTAGTCATTTCAACGACCAGACCAGAATTAATTTGTGCATGTGGCATAGTAGTGGTTCATCCCGATGATGATAGGTATCACCACTTAGTAGGAAAACAAATTATATTACCCGTAGAAACTGATGGGCGTTCAAAATCAGTTGAAATTACCACCCATCCTTCAGTAAAATCTGATTTTGGTTCCGGGGTGCTAATGGTCTGTTCATTTGGTGACCAAAACGATGTATCAATATTCAGGGAACTCGGATTAACTCCCTTTCCAGCGATTGATCTAGATGGGAATATGACTAACGTTTCAGGACCTTACTCAGGTATGGAAGTTGTTGAAGCTAGGGAGAAGGTAATCGAAGACTTATATTCTGCAAATAGGATCGTCAACATCATAGAAAAAGACCAAGATGTACCAGTTAGTGAGAGAGGAAAAAACCCAGTGGAAATTATTCTTCTAAAGGAATGGTATGTCAAACAAACCCACATCCAAGGACGTATGCGTGAATTAATTGAAGAGATGGATTTTCACCCTACAAGAAATAAACAATTTTTATTAGATTGGATNGATAACATTAGCATTGATTGGCCAATAAGCCGTAGGCGATGGTACCATACAGAAGTCCCGATATGGTATACAAAAGACGGTACTAAAATCATAACCCCGCCTTCTGGAGTTTATGTTCAGCCATGGAGAGAAGAACCTCCATCTGGAAGCCGAGTATTACAAAGGGAAAGCAGAGAAGACCTTGGCAGTTGGGATGATTTATCCTCTCAATTAGGAGAGGTTATTGGTGAAGAGAAAGTATTTGACACTTGGATGGATTCTTCCAATTCAAACCTATATGTTTCTGGATATTTATCAGACTCTGAATTATTCTCCAACGCATTCCCTACTGGAATAAGACCTCAAGGTAAAGAAATCGTACGAACATGGTTGTATTACACTTTGTTGAAGAGCGCATTATTGTTAGATTCACCGGCCTTCAAACATATTTGGATTGATGGATTGGGTATGGATCCGTGGGGAAGGAAGATGTCAAAATCTCTCGGAAATGGCATAGATGCCAATTCCGTACTAGAATGCGGTGCGGGGGGTCGAACCGGTTCTTGGAAAGTNCGCGGTCCTGACAAAGTAGTAAATCTAAGGGCGAATAAAATAGGTTCAGAATGCTTCCGTTTATGGAAAGCATGTGATGCTCAAGTCGGAGATGACTTCCATATTAACCCTGAAGAAATCGAACAAAAGTACTTCGGAGTCCTTACAAAATTATTCAACGTAGCAAGATTTTCGAGCCAATTTCCCGTACCTAATAATTTTCAAGTTATACCTACAGATCTAGCCCCTGAAGATGAATGGATTCTTAGTGAATTTCAATCAGTTATGCGACGAGTAAAGAATGCATGGGAAGAGATTGACATCTATACAGCAGCACAATCACTGAAAAATTTCTCAACTGGTGTATTGGCTAGTCACTGGCTTGAAATGGTAAAATCTCGACTTTACGATGGCGATGAATCAGCATCATGGACACTACATAGAATAGTACGAGACCTGTTAGATGCATTTTCTCCAATCTGTCCCTTCTTCTGCCATTATCTTTCTTCCACATTGTATGATAGGTCAGCAGTAGATACTGATACTTTCCCCCTCCTAACAATTAATTTCGGGAATGATGGATGGACCGAAATTTCTGAAACCGTGATGAACTTTAATTCTGAAGTTTGGAGATTGAAAAAAGAACAAGGACTTTCACTTAATTCGGAAATTTCCGGGGTAAAAATCCCAGACGATTTACAGATACTTTCAGTACCTCTGAAGAGGATGCATAAATTAACAAATTAAATCAAAAAAGGCACTAGAGCCTTTCTATCCTCTGGATAATCAGGAAATTTATCCTTGTACCAACGATGGTGAGCAAATGCTCTTGGGGCTAAGTTACACAAGGTCCAGATAGCAAAGGTGAAACCCGCCAGTGACCATGTGGCAATTGCAAATCCCATCCATTCTATGATTTCACCAAAATAGTTCGGTGAAGTAACTTTTTCGAATAATCCTCCTCTCGGAATCTTATATCCAGTACTCCCATCATCTCGTAACGAAAATAAGATATCATCAGATTTGATATTAATTATCATACCCAAGAAAAATATGGATATTCCGATTATAAATCTGGGGTCTCTGAACCAAGAAAACTCGTAACCATCGCTTAGCTCGAATAACCAAATGCCGTTTAAAAAACAGTTAATGGTGTTGAAAAATATCGCCAAAAAAACTACACTTAACGGAATAAGTTTCTGATTTAAATTGGCTCTATTTGGCCATGCCCAGGCCCTGTTAACATAATGGGCAGTCCAAATTGTCCAGAAAAATATCACTACTAAATCCCTGTTTTGACCTAAGAATAGAAAGGCTGTCAACAATACAGCTGGGATGGATTCCATGACCATCCAACCCTTTCTAGCAGATATCTCAACACCCCATCCTTTCCTTCTATGCCTCCCATAAGGAGCCTTGACAAATAACAAAATGAAGAATATAATAAACGCAAGACTTAGCCACAGATAACATGCTATTTTGTATTCTTCATAAGTTAAGAAATTCATCAAATCACTCACATCTGATTTTTAGACAACCAAGTAATTGTATCGCCTATAGTTTCCTCTATTGGTCTAGGTACATGGTTCAAATGATCAGTAGCTAAATTTCCGGGAATATTCCTACACTGTATTGCCAAAGCCTGCAAACTACCTTTGCTAAAACTAGGTCGTTTTCCTGTTATTATTGAATTAGCTGAGGCAAATGGCAATGCAAGATAAGCCATCCAAAATGGTATGGTAACCAGGTGGGTCCGCTTACCTGTTATTTGTTTCACAACTAAAGAAATTTGAGAGAAGGAGGCCCAATGACCAGGTAAAATGTAGTTTTGACCATCAATTCCATGTTCGACACAATTTACTGCACTAATAGCAACATCACGTACATCCACCCAATTAAATCCGTTATTTATAGCGAAGGGCATGTTCCTGTTTGCTATATCGCTCAATACTTTACCCATTCTACTGGGTTTGAAATCATACGGTCCAATTATTCCGGTTGGGTGTAGCATATTTACTTTCAACCCTTGTTCCCTAGAATCGATTACAACCTTTTGCGCCTCGGCCTTAGTTCTATCATATGGCAATGCTTTTGGGTCAGAAACAAGAGGTCTGGTCTCAATCAAAGGCTCGGAGGTTGGTTCTTGTTCAAACGCATGGATNCTGGAAAAATATACCATTTTTTCTACACCAGAATCTATTGCTGCGGTAGCAATCGATTTAGTACCCTCAACGTTAATTTTTCTCATCAAATCCTCTTTCACTTTTTCGACAGCTACAAACGCTGCGGAATGAAAAACTACGTCACAGCCTTCCATAAGAGGAATCATTTCTGAAGGATTTAACATATTGCCATTTACGTAATTAACATCTAAGTTATCCAATGCTCTTGTGTCTGAGCGAACTAAACAATCGACTTCGTAATCTCTAGAAAGCAATTCACGGACTAAATTGCCCCCGACATGGCCACTACCTCCAGTGACAAACGCTCTCATGGTTTTCACTAGATTAATCCAAAGAAGAAGTTACCGGCTTAATTTAATGCAGAATGTGGCCTTTTACCTTGAAAATAATCTTTCAATAAAGTTACAATTTCTTCCCCTATTCGAGCCTGNGCTTCTAGTGTTGCTGCACCGATATGTGGTGTGCCATGAAAGTTAGGGTGTTGAAGAAGTGGGTTCTCTAAAGCAGGTTCCACTTCGAACACATCCAGCGCCGCACTGTTTAAATCTCCTGATTTTAATGCATTTAGAACTGCGACTTCATCAACAATTCCTCCTCTAGCACAATTGACAATGTGATTGCCACAACTTACTCCGTTCGGTGCGGAAGTAGGCATCATTACTATTCTTTCATGATTTACCAAATGATGTGTTTCTTCAGTTAGATTACAGTGGATAGAGATATGGGTGCATAATTGAAATAGCAAATCTACATCATCATGCATTGTACATTGGAAGGTTTTAGCGATTTTTGAGGGAAGGTATGGGTCGTATGCATGACATTCCATACCCATGGCTAATGCGACTGATGCTACACCTTGTGCAATCCTGCCAAAACCGATCAGCCCCAATCTTTTGCCGCTTAATTCAGTACCCTTCAACAATTTCTTTTCCCACAATCCCTCTCTGAGCCCACGATCGCCTCTTGGAATATGTCTACAAGATGCTAGAAGATGGCCTATGGTGAGTTCTACTACACTATTGGTTGAGGCTTGTGGTGTATTGCAAACAACAATTCCAGATTTAGTCGCTGCCTGCAAATCGATATTGTCAACTCCAACACCTGCTCTACCAATGAATTTGAGATTGGAGGATTTCTGAATTACTTCTGAGCTCAATTTTGTTGCACTTCTAACAACCACTGCGTCAAAATCCGCCAAAGCACCAGAAACTAATTCTTCTTGTGTATAATGCTGTTCTACTACGTTGTGACCCGCATTAATCAAATTGTTAACCGCGACAGGGTCCATGCCGTCAGTAACCGCTATGTTGGCCACAACTAATCGGTAGAAACCGATATGATGAACATTATTCTCTAATACTCTGAAATGGTGTATCTTGAATTGGTATATTTTCTATGATAATTTATCCTATGAACCGTTTGGTTCATGACGTAATAAATTTTCGAAGGTACCATGGCAGCCAGCTTTGAATCCCTATTGACTGCCATTCTAATTCTATTGTCGCCTGTTTTTCTAGCAATTCCACTATCCTTAGGATGGAAATGGTGGGTTGGAACTGAACCTGAACATGTACACTATCGTGAGAAAGTCCGATTGGTATTAGATGCGGGTTTGCCACTTAGTCGATTTAGAAAAGAACTCGATGCTGAAGCTAGAGTGGTCAACATCGATCCTGAAAGACAATCTCGAATAGAATCGGATTTATTATTCCCGATGCAAGTGAAACATTTTTTATTGATGCCGGGATTAGTAGTTTGGCCACTCTTAGGATTATTTGCAGCCTTGCTAGCAATTCCACTTATGCCTATTTTACGACTTTTTGAATGGCTATTGATAGAAAAACGTGTACTTCTGTGGATTGGTATTACAGTTCAAAGAATAACACGATGGGAAATAATTGGGATACCAAGAGTTGAGGACGGGATGAAAAATCCAGACCTTGTATTAGCATCAATTAACAGAATGCCAATTACTGTGTTCCTAGGATTATTCGCTTTCCTAATTGTAACATATTTGCCTTTAGACACGCAAACAGTTTTACTAGTATCAGCTGGAGTTTACATAATTCTAGTTGCTTTCATATCAGTGATAAGGGCCGGCACATTAAGTACAATGGTGTTTGCTGATACAGGAAATAGAAGATTACTGCCTATGGGGACATTTGTTGAAGATATGTTAGGCCCATGGGTTGGTGTCGGTCTGTTATTTTTAATTTCTAGACAAATTTTCTATGGTACTGAATTGCGTTCGGGAGAAATGTTTGGAGATCCTGTAGTATTTTCGTTGGCTATCCTGTTGGTTCTATACACTGCAACAATGATTGGAGTGGCCGTAGAAATTTCGTTTTTCAGATCAAGAGCCGAACATATCAGAAAAACATTCCAAGATCAAATCATTGAAGAATTCGAACCACAACTTTACTTGTTTACAAGAAATTTGGGAATGCTAAAGATATCTAGATTGATGACTTTGAGGCAATGGGTCCAACAAGGAGAAAGGATAAATTTGAATGATTTGAATAAACTTAAACAAGGTAGCAACTAATATTTGTGTTATCAATTTGTATGTTTATGTCTGGATTGACGTTCAAGTCACTTGGGTGTAAAATTAAGTTTATCCATTCGTCCGCAAATTTGTCTGAACTGATCACCTCAACACTTAACCTGTCGGTTGTCTTAAGCCGCCCTATTGATAGTTGACTATTAGTTCTAAAAGTCGTCAATGTTTTCTTAATGGCATCTCTACTCTCCATTCTTGCGTGTATTTCTTGTCCTGGGTAGCAGCCTTTCTTCAAATCTACAATGTTAATCATTCCAAGGTGGAGGGGGTTATTACCACTAAGATTTATTGAAGAATCTATGATTCCCTTGTAAGATTGTAATGCAATCGCTGTATCTATTTTTCCTTCTTTGACCCCAAGCTCATTCAAATTCAGAGTCAAATTAGAAATCTCCCTGTCTGGAACTAAAAACTCATAGATTGGAGTGCCATCAAATTCGTCAATAATTGATATCATTGAGTCNTCATATTCTATCCAACTAGAAGAATTTAGTTGATTTACACTTACTCCGAGTTTTGAGATTACACTTTCTGCTCCGTTCCCATAAACCAACATGCGATGTATTGCCCCATCCCCAATAGAGACATTGACGTTTTCATTCCATGTTACACCAGTAGTCAAGTTGTTACGCAAATTTTCTGACACCGAATCGGCGTGAACTAGCAATATTTGGTCGCCCAAATCTGCATGTAACTGATAGCTCGTAATTCTCCCATTTCGGTCGCATATTACCGAATGTCTTCGTGATAAAACATAATCCTGNGATATGTTGCTAGTCAACAATCGATTAAGATGGGTTCTAGCGGTAGCTCCGGAAACTAGGGTAATTGCCGAGGGTATCCGGACGAATTCTGGCCTCTGGATATTCATTTTATGCCTCATAGACAAAGTTATCCAAAGGATTGGCCACAACCACATGCGCGGTCGGCGTTAGGATTATCCATGTGGAATCCACCACCCATAAGTGAATCTTTGAAATCTAATTTGAGACCATTCAGTAATGCGCTATCGTCATCATGAATTAGAATTGTAACTCCGTCTACATCAATTACTTGAAATCCACTTTCGTTTGGATGTTCAGTGATGACCATATCATACAGATATCCAGAACAACCACCTGCTTTTGCGCTGATAATTAGAACATGTGTATCCGTTTGGTCACCGATTGCTGATTTGACTGCGATTCGGGCGGCGTCGCTAACATCGATTGATACATCTACTCTTTCACTAACATTAGCGATTGGCAGGGAAAAACCCGAGCCGTCGATTATTGCCACAATTAACTAGTGGAGATACCCATATATCAACCATTCCTGAATTAGACAGTCTAGCCGGCAATCCAATAGATTAGTGCCTTCTAGGAGACCTATGAACGGGTCTAGGGAGTCTGAGATTGTCAAGATCTCAGAAGATTTCCGAGATGCTAAAATAGACCACGTAATAATAGAATCTCCACTTAGTATACTAATTATGCACGAGGATATCCAATATTCTATGGGGTTGACTATGAGGACCCCTGGGGATGACAAATCTCTTGTTGTTGGTTATCTATATTCTGAGGGTATAATAGAAACTATCATAGACATACAAGATATAGTATCCAATGACAATGAAATATTAATTGTGTTAAACAANTCAGTAGAATTTAATCCTTCATTACATACTAGGCAAGATGTGACTACATCTGCGTGTGGTGTTTGCGGCAAAGAATCATTATCTAACCTTGATAAATTAGATCGAACAAGGCTGGATAATTCTTTCCTAATAGATTCTAACCAGGTTTCCAGTAATCTAAAGTCAATGATGTCAAATCAACCACTGTTCAAAATTACAGGTGGTTCTCATGCCGCAATTGCATTTAGTCTAGAGGGGGATGTAATCGCTTCTGCAGAAGATGTAGGAAGGCACAATGCTTTAGACAAATTGATTGGAATTATGTTAGTGAAAGAACAAATTCCTTCCAATGAAGCAATCATCCATGTCTCCGGTCGTGCTTCTTACGAATTAGTTCAAAAATCGATCAGGGCTGGCTTCCCTATCCTAGCCTCTGTCGGTGCCTCTAGCTCAATGGCTGTAGAATTAGCCAGAGAGTATAATCTGACTTTGATTTCATTCCTCCGAACTGATTCTATGGTTATTCACTCTGCTCCAAATAGAATTCAATGAAGAACTGTACATTTACACAGAATATCCCAACACAATGAAGAATACAACATAATTCGGAATAAATGTGAGTAGAGGCGCCATTGAGACTCCTCCGGAGGAGAATCATCCGCCGCAACTAGGGAAACCGTCTAATGTCGCTGCAGGAGTGCCTGCCGTTATTTCAACAATGAAACATGGGATTTCAAAATCCGGAATTACTGGTGCCATTTCTTCTCTCAATCGAGTCAATAAATTCGATGGGTTCGATTGCCCTGGTTGCGCATGGCCCGACCCTGATGGACACCGAACCATCGCTGAATTCTGCGAGAACGGTGCAAAAGCAGTAGCTGACGAAGCCACAAAGAAAACAATCACGACAGAATTTTTTACACAATATACCGTACAAGAATTGTCTGAGAAATCAGACCAATGGTTGAATTCTCAGGGTCGTCTATCTACACCTATGATTCTAGAATCAGGGAGTAATAACTATACTCCAATCGGTTGGAATGATGCCTTTGATTTTATAGCTGATGAATTGTGTTCACTTACTGAACCAAATGAAGCGATATTTTACACATCTGGAAGAACCAGTAATGAGGCTGCATTTCTATGGCAACTTCTGGCTAGAGGTTTCGGGACCAATAATTTACCAGATTGTTCGAATATGTGCCATGAATCATCTGGTTTTGCACTATCGGATTCTATTGGAATCGGTAAAGGAACTGTAAAATTAGAAGATTTCAACAAGGCTGATTTGATATTAGTAGTGGGTCAAAATCCAGGGACTAATCATCCAAGAATGCTAACCGCATTAAGGGATGCAAAGAAAAATGGCGCTTCGATTATATCGATAAATCCATTGATAGAAACCGGTATGAAAAAATTCAAACATCCTCAAAACCCACTCGAAATGTTAGGTCTGGGCAAATCAATAGCAGACCAACATATTAGGGTCAAAATTAACGGAGACCTAGCATTATTCCGAGGTATTAACAATCTATTGTTGAAGGATGAAATGTATGATTCGAATTTTATTGCCAATTTCACATCAAACTTCGACGATTACAAAGAATCAATTTCACAGGTTGAATGGTCAGTTATCAAAGAAATTTCCGGTGTTTCTAAATCAGAAATACGCGCACTAGCGAATATTATCGCCAAATCTGAATCGATGATTACATGTTGGGCGATGGGTATCACTCAACATCACAATTCAGTAGAAACTATCCAAGAAATTGTCAATACACACCTAATCGGTGGTCATATTGGGAGAGAAGGAGCAGGCGTTTGCCCTGTCAGGGGTCATTCTAATGTACAAGGGGATAGGACTGTTGGAATTAATCATGTTATTACCCCCGAATTTGCTGAAAGAATTAGTCAGACAACAGGTATTGAGGTGCCTTTAGACCATGGTTTTGATGCTGTAAATGCTGCAAATGCAATGATGGAAAATAGCGATAAAATTTTCTTTGCAATGGGTGGCAATTTCCTTTCAGCAATGTCTGATACAAAATCTATTTCAAAGGCTATGACCAACTGTAAACTCACTGTTTTTATTTCTACTAAACTTAATCGGAACCATCTAATCACAGGCAACCAGTCTCTAATTTTGCCGTGCTTGGGTCGTACTGAAATCGACACTCAATCATCAGGGCCACAATTTGTAAGTGTCGAGAATTCTATGGGCATAGTCCACAGTTCACAAGGACACATGACTCCTAAATCGAAGTATTTACTATCTGAACCAGCTATTGTTTGTGGAATAGCAAATGCTTTGGAAAGCAGAAGATCATTTAGTTCTCTAAATTGGACAGAGCTTTGCGATAATTATGATCGGATAAGGGATTTAATTGAATCTACGATAGATGGGTTTGAAGATTATAATAATAGAATTAAGAACAAATCTGGTTTTTACTTGCCTAACCCACCTAGGGACAATTTAGAATTTAAAACAGATTCTNGTAAAGCTAATTTCAGATTCAATCANATCTCCTACTTGGAACCTCAAAATGATGAATTTATTATGATGACGATTAGGTCACACGACCAATACAACACAACGATATACTCTGACCAAGATAGATATCGTGGAATTAAGTCAGGACGGAGAATAGTTATGATGAATCCATTTGATTCTAAAGAAAGACAATTGAGAACAGGTGACAAAGTAGACTTAATATCTAATTTTAACGGGGAATTACGTAAATCCAAAAAATGGTATGTTGTTGAATACGATATACCTAAGGGGAATTTAGCCACATATTTCCCGGAAGCTAATGAGTTGATACCATTAAACTCTACAGCTCAAGGAAGTAATACACCTACAAGTAAATCTGTTATTGTTAAAGTTGAAAAACATCAGGATTGAATTTTAGCAGCCTTAATTTGTTCCTTTAATAATAAACTACATCTATTCATCTGTGTCTTACATAATCGTAATTCTTCATTATCCAAATCTCTGGTCAATGCTTGCTCGAAGCATTTTATGGCATCACGAAAATGCTCCATTGCTGCATAGGACGAACCCATATTGTAGAGAGTCCTTCCGGTCACACTTGCTGGGTCCATTGATATTGCCTGATGGTACGACTGTATACTTTCAGAATATCGTCCCAAATGATGTAGTGCATGACCCTGCCCATTATAGGTTCTAACCCGTAACTCAGTTTCTTCTCTTGGAACTGAAGTTAAGGCCTTTTCAAAGCAGTTCAAGGACTGAGACGCTTTATCTTCAGATAGTAATGTAAGTCCTTTGTTGTACCATTCGATTGCGGTATTCACATTCTCTTCATTATGGTTGTTGTTAGCAGAAAACGAACTCTTCACATCTTCTGCTGCAGAGACTAAATCAACACTGGATTTGGTAACTGTCTGATCAGGGGTGTCTTCGGTTAATTCCTCAGCCTTAAGCCTACATTGGCGGCCTTTTTCGATATGTCCTACACTCTCAAGTGCTTCAGCCATTCCAATCCATGATTCAACCGACGACCCGTATTCTTGGATAATTTTCTTCCATGTTTTAATTGCTAATGAATGATTACCACTATCTGTAGCCTCTCTGGCTTTGCTTTGTAAAACGACTAAAGTATCCTCTAGTGAAATCTGTAGATCTTCTTCTTCTACGATTTCNGGCTCATATTCTTCATATGTTACTTCATCCGTAACCATTGGCTTGAAATCTTCCACGANTTGTTCTCTATCATCTTCTAAAGTATCTTTGTCTAGTATGGCCGTTAATAAATCTCTAGCCTTACCAAATTCGGAATCCAATTGTAAACAATAATTTAATGAGCTAATAGCATCCTGTTTAAGACCCAATTCATTTAGACACAATGCGCAAAAATACCAAATCTGTATATCTGATGAATATTGGTTTTCAAGTGCTGGAGAAATAATTTCCATAGCATTTTGAAATTCTCCGTTACCTATCAAATTCTCAATAGATGTATGTATTGAAACNGCTTCTGGAATTCTGGCTATTGGCTCTGCAGAAATAATTGGTTTATCATCAGTATTCACGGTATCTAGCACTAATTCTCTGATTTGTTCATTTTCCAAGCCAAGTTCTAATGCTAATTGAGCGAATTCACTGCTTCGATAATCATCCTTTCCAGCATACAAAAATGCTAGGTTTGCCGCCGTGGCTGCATGGTTTTTGTTCAATTTATAGGATGTTTCAAATGCAACTATTGCATCATCGATTTCTCCCAAAGAATGTATGGTAACTCCTAACCCATACCATGCTGAAGAATTATCAGAGTCAGATTCTATTAGTGATTCAAATTGCTCCTTGGCCAATTTATAGTCCCCATCAAGGACAGTCTGCTGGGCCAAGAGGAGCAAGTCGTCTTCCATATTTACTTCGCATCATGAAATAGGCATAAAATTTCTGAGCAACTGTTTGAGATAAATCCGGTCTATTCTTGCGGTGAAGGGACTTCATTTCTATTTTCTTCATCTATTCGTGCTTTGGCCACACCAGCAAAGTATACCATCATTGGAACCGCAATCAGCAAAAAGAAGCAACCTACTAATGTAGCGATTCCATACAATGTTTCTTGAACGGGATCAATTTCAAATTCCGAAATCTCAATAAATTCATGTTCCGTTAATGTAAATTCTATACTAATGCCTTCTGGTGAGACCGATTCTCCGTCATTTGTGATAGAAATTATCCAGGACGTGGAGACAGTCTCTTCATCAATTAACGCCATCACCTTAGATTCTGCATCTTCCAAATCATTAGCTCTTTCATATCCTACGCCCTCTATAGGAAGATTCAGAGAGACTCTTCCTCTCATCACAGTCTCTTGTCCAATAATTTCTGTTTGATGTTCATAACCTTCATCACAGGAATCTGAAACTTCATCAAATTCTTTACAGTTGAAGATGGAATCTCCTTCTTCGCCCAGCAATGGCGAGTAATACCAAGTATTGCTAGTAGATGTCACAGAGAGCGTCGTTCCAGAAGGTGCATTGATGACAGTAATATTGACCCATGTTGGGGCAGTAAGTGTAGAAACATACCAAGTAGATTCATTCTCATCTTGTATTGTAACTTGATATTCAGTACTCTCATTACTAGTTTCATATCGATAATATTCACTATCTACTGTAGCCGAATAAACGGCATAGGATAACACCAATATGAGTACTAAACCCAATCCAATCATAGTCCGAAGCATGTTCGGATTACGTGACAATGACTTGCGCATCGAACAGGCGAAACGAAGGGGTGGTTTGAACCATTGTGTGGACTCCACAAGAATGGCGTACCAAAGGGCTGTAGAATTGGCTTAAGTCATCACGGTTATATACAGCCTCAAGGTCGGCCGGTCGCTACAAGGTGAGTGTATGACGACGTACCACGATGTGCCGGCAGATTTACTGATTGCGGACCTATCCAAGAGATTCGCAGATAATGATGCAATCAATGCTCCGGAGTGGGCTGATTTTGTAAAGACTGGTACCCACAGGGAAAACCCTCCTGAACAAACAGATTGGTGGTATGTTCGATGCGCAGCAATCCTACGCAAGGTAGCAATGAAAGGTCCAATTGGAACTAATCATATTTCACAACTTTTCGGAGGACCAAAAGATAGGGGGGTTAAACCGAATAGAGCGGTAGCTGGTTCTCGTAAAGTTGCTAGAACAGCNCTACAACAATTAGCCACAGCAGGGTACATCACAGACTCATTCAACACAGCCGGCACTGTGACTCTCGGAAAAGTGGTCACACCTACAGGGCAATCACTACTGGACGAATCAGCACATAGTGTACGTCCACTAGCTGAAGAAAGATATCCCGAACTTGCAAGATACTGAGGTGAANTTATGGCGCGCCACAAACCATTTGGAAAAAAGCAGCGACTCAACAAGGTGACAAAACAAAACCGTAGAGTCCCAGTATGGGTAATGCTGAGAACTGCTCGAAATACAGTATCTCATCCTAAACGCCATCACTGGCGGCGGTCAAAACTTCAGAGGTGATTTAGATGGCGGAGTCAAAAGAAATGGTCATCCCTCTGCGGGCCGCTTGGAACGTCCCACGAACAAAGCGAGCCAATCGTGCAATGGCTGAGATTCGAAACCACGTGTCTCAACACATGAAGATACAAGATGACGAAGAAATCTGGATAGATCAAGCCGTCAACGAAGTCATTTGGTCTCGCGGAATGCAAAAGCCACCTCGAAAGATAAGAATCGTTTGTACGAGGGAAGAAGGATTCCCCCTCGAAGTAAAATTAGCGGAGGAATGATACTATGGGTAATATTAGACCATCTTTCATCAAGACTAGAGCGTTACGTTTGTTGGAAATTTATCCTGATAAATTTACAGATGATTTCGACACCAACAAGGTTCTAGTAGTGGAATTCACAGATGTCGATAACAAGCGCATGAGGAATTGGATAGCGGGATATATCACCCGTTATATCCAGCGCCGTACCGACTGAGTGGTATGGGCGACTACGCAGAAGTATCACTTCCCGCATTTGCTAACAATCTCTGNATTGTCTTGGTTGCTCCCGAACACGATGGTAACATTGGTGCTGTTGCTAGAAGCATAATGAACTTCGGAATCACGGACCTCCGTATAGTTGGTCGAACAATAGAGTGGTCGGAAGAGACCCGAAAGAGGGCGAAGAATGCTCAGTATGTCCTAGAAAAAGCAAAGAAATTTGAGACACTTCAAGAAGCTACAACTGACTGTTCATTGGTAGTGGGTACGTCAGGGAAGAGAGAACACGGAGATAAAACAACAATGAGACATTTCCTATTACCAGATGAACTACCAGACCGCTTATCAGGGTTCGAAGGAAAGTCTGCCCTAGTATTCGGTCCAGAAGGGAAAGGGTTGGTAAATGACCAACTACGATTATGCGATTTGTTGGTAACAATTCCTACTTGGGAAGGTTACCCAATACTAAATCTAAGTCATGCTGTTACGGTACTTTGTTTCTCTTGGTTCACTGGTGTCTCTGATAATTCAGTGCCTGGAACTGATGGTAGAATACTTGATCCGGAATTAAGACGGATATTGAGGGAAGAAGTTACTAGATTGGTGCAATTAATTCCAACTAAGGACCACAAACGACAGGGTATGGGTGAAACCCTAGTTCGTGTAATAATGAGAGGATTGCCTAAAGATGATGAAATCCATCGAGTCTTGGGTATACTTTCTGCAGCGGCAGACTCTTTCGAAAAAGGTGAATCATAGGGTACCCTGTGAGCCTCAGTGGTTTCATCCGCTGGGTAAATGTTTATTGCCAAAACCATTAGTGAAATTAAATATGGATATTCCTATTGTTCCTAAATTAGGCACAAGGAAAGCAAAGGAAATATTACTCGGAACAAGTGTGATTATCATGGTTATTTCAGTGTTAATTTTCCCGTGGATTGGTGCTTATCACCAGATGGGCACTTCTGACTGGAAGGAAGTTCAGGGAACGGTCAATGTTTCAGAGATTAGAATAGACAATACAGGAGAGGGGGAGAGNAGTGAATTCCCTTACATCAGTTATTCTTATTCAGTTGGTGGTGTATCTTTTTCAAATAATGATATTGTTCTTTTTGATTTGGATGGCAGTTATGGGTTTAGCACATCAATTGTTGATGAATATCACTACGGTTCAGAAATTACTGTTTACTACAACCCAGAAGATCCAAACCAAGCAGTCCTGATGAGGGGTTTTTCGGGAGTGTTACCACCAATTATTCTCATGCTTCAGGTTGTTTCTGTAATATTTGGTGCAGTAGTAACTTTCCTAATTGGTTGGAGTATATTATTCCACATTCAACCTACAGCGAATAGGGAAATGGCGGAAACCGAGCAGGTAGAAGCTACAAGAAGGGAATTCGAGATGGAGGAAAAGGAAAACGAATTCNATAGAAGACTGAACAGCGGGGAGTTTGGAGAACCTCCCGACCCACAGTTGACCAGGGATGCATGGGCAGAAATACTTGGAAGGAAAGAGATCACAGATGAGGTAGGAGAAACCAAGGCAGCAGCTAACACAGAAGATGGAGAATGGTGGAATTAGCTCATCGTTCGGATTCTTTNAGAACCCAATGACCCAATACGGTTCAGAGGGTACCTTATGATTCAGGATACCAAGATGCCCAAGACTTAGGGGTCTCCCTAACGTGGAATGAATGTAATTTGAGAGAATTACCGTAGGATGACGATATATGTGGCGAAACTTGTTCGAATGCCCACTTAGCTAGATTCTCTGCTGTCGGAATAAAAGGCACAATCAGAGTTCTATGGTCGTCACCCATATGGGATAGCGCGACAAGAGCTTCTTTGTCCCCCTCATAGACAATAAATGCATGATCCACTACATCGTGTATGTATTCATTAAGAATAGAAGAGACATCAGAGAAATCCATCAACATACCTTCTTCTGAAATTCCACCTTGGGTCACTACATCTCCCTCTAATTCTGCTTCCCAGCGATATCTATGACCATGCATATGTCTACACTTACTTTTGTGATTAGGCACCCTGTGTCCTGTATCAGTTTCAACCCATCTACGAATTCTAGTTACCATTCACTCACCTTGAAATTCTAAACATATTGAATTGATACAGTATCTGGGTCCTCTGGCTTCATGGAATAAATGACCCAGGTGAGAATCACAATTACTGCACCTAACTTCAATTCTCTTCATTCCATGACTTGTATCTATCAATTGCTTAATATTGGCATTTTCTGACTCGTTTGAAAAAGCCGGCCAACCACACCCAGAGTCAAATTTAGAATCTGACTCAAATAGAGCAATTCCACAATCTGCGCAATTGTAAATTCCCGTTTCGAAGTGTTTGTCATATTCACCAGTAAACGGTCTTTCTGTGCCGTTTTGTTTCATTACATGAAACCGTAAGTGTGCCTTTAGACCACCTTGTAAGACTTCATTCCATGATTTGACGTATTCAACAGGATCTTCTCTACCTATTGCATGGAAAGCAAGTATCCTCTCCACATCCGCTCCACTAGTACCGCTGCTTCTTCCTTTAGCATCTGGATTGTATGATGTGTTTGTATTTCTGAAGATCGTATCAAAGTCTATATCCAATTTATTGCACGATTCTAATGCGTCTTTCAGAATAGTTTCTTTGTCACCATCAATATATGGCAGATGGAAAGATATTCGTTCACTATCCCAGTTTCCTTTCGCAAAAGATTCCCCTAACGATTCATAGAATTCCGGACGGCAGTCTGGATAAATTGCATGGTCACCAGAATGTACTCCTAGCGCTATAATTACGTCTATATCTTCTTTTGTTGCTATCGAAAGAGCATACCCGTACAAGATTGAGGAAAAGATAGCATTTCGATTAGGCACTACTGTAGCTTTCATTTGTTCCTATTCGTAATGACCTTCTGGAATTTCAATTTCCTCGTTGGTTAATGCTGAATGGAAAATACCCATTACACCGGATAAGTCTACTATTCTATGTTTTACCGATATACCGTTATCAGAGAGATAGGAAATATTTGCCCTCGCTCTTTCAATTTCGATGACATGTTTCTGACCATAATCGTATGATATGCAACTAACCTCGTAACCATCTGCTAGCAATCTACACAACAACGCGGTAGAATCCATACCGCCAGATAATGCCATTACTGCTCGCATTAGTCAACCCCCATCCATTTGTGTGTTTGTAGGCTCAAACGCCATCCAGGATTATCTTTAACTAATTGTTCCACAACTGCAAAGTTCCTACCATTCTGCTCCACTGTTTCATTATCGATATAACATGGTTGCAGATATTGATGTTCAAATCCATTCTTAAGTTCGTCATACATGGAAAGATCTTGGCCACAATATACTACCTTTAGCTCGTTCCCTGTAGTTTGTTTGATACTTACATTTGGGTAGAGTTGATCTTTAGGGGATACACAAATCCAATCTATAATTTCTGGAATTTGTATCGTTCCATTTGTTTCAATTGAAAGATGAATCCCATGATTCTTTAATTCTGTTCCAATAGACTCCAAATCTTGCATAGCGGGTTCTCCTCCTGTGAAAATTACTCTTTTACAATCGTATTCTAATACTTGTTCAACAATGTCTTCTAGAGTCATTTCTTCAAATGTCAGGAAATCCGTATCACACCATTCACATCTTAAGTTACAATTGCCGAATCTGATGAATACGTGCGGGACCCCAGTGTGAAAAGCTTCACCCTGAACTGAGTGAAAAATCTCCACTATGGGGTAAATAGGCAAGATAATCACCTACGAAAGTGGAGTCGAACGAATTAATTGCATCAATTCGGTTCTAGCGTCACTTTTTTCGAAGAATACTCCCCTCATTGCTGATGTAGTCATTATGCTATTTTGTTTCTTGACCCCTCGACACTTCATACATCCATGCGATGCCTCTATGATCACTGCAGCCCCTAATGGTTGCAAATGTTGTTCTAAATCATCGGCTATACCTTTGGTAATCCGCTCTTGATTTTGTAATCTTCTTGAGTGCAATTCTACAATCCTTGCTAATTTACTAATCCCAACAATCTTTTCTACTGGAATATATGCAATGTGTGCCCTCCCAGCAAACGGTTGTAAATGGTGTTCACAGGTAGAATGGAATTCAATATCCCTCAATAATACAATCCCATCATAATCTTCAGCGTTGAAAGTAGAACTCAAAACAACAGCTGGATCTTGATGGTAGCCGGCAAATATTTCCTTCCAAGAATTGACTACCCTAGAGGGAGTATTATCTAACCCTTCTCTATTAGACTGTCCAGGTTCAATATATTCCAGTATCGTGGATATTGCTTTTTCTGCTTCAATTTCAGTAACCATAATTCACTCACCTTTTGTTCTGCCGTGACGTTCGTCTATTGCATCTAATTGATCTAACATTTTACGGCAGGCAGTACGGATAGCATCAGCAACCGAGACAAATTTGTGATTGTCGCCTACATGCAACTTCAGGTCATCGAGTAATTCGTTGGGCATATCGAGACTTATCTTTGGCATGGTTGTGCGTAAACGTCCTCATTTTAGATATTACTGTAGTATTATTCCAGTAATACTATGATAAAACAACGGTTAATTCAGGATAATTTATACAAATTGTAGCTGACCTATCTCTAATCTGAGAAAAATGAACCATAATTTCGGAATGATCTATACTTGTACCTAACATGTTTGAAAGAACTGAAATTCCTCCCTGAATGACACCTGCTTCGAGGAAGGCATCATTGCTAATTTGACCAGAGTTTCTTAGTGATGCTAGCTCTAGTGACAAGTCTTCAGCAATTTGTTTCGCGGTCTCAAATGTCAACCTGTTTTCATCCAACAACTGACCTAGTTCTTGCAACATGGTAAATCGTCTAACCAATTACTTTTCACTATTACTTCCCACAACGTCTAGTGTTCAACGAGTTCAACTAAAACTCCTCCAGTTGAAGAGGGGTGAACAAATGCTATTTTTGTGCCATTGGCACCAAATACTGGCTCTTCATTTATCATACGAATACCCAATGATTTTAACTTCTTTATTGAAGAATTTATATCATCGGTTTTTACTGCTATTTGTTGAACTCCTTCGCCCCTCTTTGTTAGGAACTGTCCAATAGGTGTATCTGAACCTAAAGGTTCTAAGAGCTCTATTTTTGGGCCGCCTGAGGAGGTTTGAAAAAACCTAATTTTAACTCCCTGTTCCTCATTTAATTGGTCAATACCTTGAATAAAACCGAGACTACTCCAAAATTCACTATGATCCTCTAAGGAATGGGTGGCTATTCCAATGTGATCTATTCCTTCGCTCATATCAGACACCACTCGGAGCAATCCAGGTACCAAAAACGTCCCTAAGTACGTCGTTTACCTCTCCCAATGTGACTTCTTCTTTGTAAGCTTCAATCATTATTTCTAGTAAATTTTCATTATTTTTGGCTGCTCTTCGGATACCTTGTAGGTGTTGTTGAATAACGAAATTATCGCGATTAATTTTCATCTCAAGTAGTTGATTGATTTGATTTTGTGATTTTGAGGGGTCAATGATATGGCCAAATTTTGCGGACTCATCCGATTCACTGAATTTGTTTACTCCGACCACAGAAGTTTCCCCGCTTTCTATAGCCTGTAATTGGTTCCAAGCGGACTCATGAATTTCTCGTTGCTGATATCCTGATATTACACAATTCATTGCACCCCCATTAGATTCTATTGATTCTATTAATTTCTTAGATTCATCATACAACTTAGTTGTTAATTCTTCTACTAAATATGAACCAGCTAATGGATCCACTGTAGTAGGTATATTTGTTTCATGGGCTAAAATTTGTTGAGTTCTAAGAGCGAGTAATGCCGATTCCTCGGTAGGTAAGCCAATTGCTTCATCGTAAGAGTTAGTATGGAGGCTCTGTGTGCCTCCAAGTACAGCAGCTAAAGCTTGGTAAGCTACTCTAACTGAATTATTAATCGGTTGTTGGGCAGTTAGTGTCACTCCAGCAGTTTGAGTGTGAAATCTCAACATAGTTGATTTCGGATTATTCGGTTGAAATCTTTCAGTGACTAGATCATACCATAGTTTTCTAGCTGATCTAAATTTTGCTACTTCCTCGAAAAAATCATTATGACAACCAAAAAAGAATGAAATCCTTGGTGCAACATCATCTATGTCAATCCCTACGTTGACCGCTTGTTGAATATACTCCAACCCATTTGACAGTGTAAAGGCAATTTCTTGAGTAGCTGTACATCCTGCCTCCCTCATGTGATAACCGCTGACTGATATAGTATTCCAAAGGGGAGTGTTTTCCTTACTCCATGACATTAAATCGGTGGTTAATCTAATAGATTCCAAAGGGGGGAAAATATACAGCCCTCTGGCTATATATTCCTTCAATATGTCATTTTGAACGGTGCCTCTTAGTTCATTTCTAGGCACACCCTTTTCATCCGCATAAGCTACATAAAGAGCAAATAATGAAGTTGCAGGTGCATTAATTGTCATAGATGTTGATACAATAGACAAATCTATGCCCTCGAATAAGTCTCTCATATCGTGGATTGAATCTATTGCGACCCCTACCTTACCCACCTCGCCTATAGCCAAATCTGAATCAGAATCTAATCCTAGTTGGGTAGGTAAATCGAAAGCAACGGAGAGGCCTGATTGGCCCTTGGATAAAAGTTCATGAAATCTCAAATTGGTAGATTTTGCATTTGAAAAACCAGCATATTGTCTCATAGTCCACAGTTTATCTAAGTACATGTTTTTGTGGATTCCCCGTGTATAAGGTGGATCACCAGATGAACCTAATGATTGATGAGAAAATTCTATCCCATTTAGTGTATTAATTGTTGGGTGACTGGAGCGATCAGTAGTCAAACCTTCCCCACCTACGTCACTATCCATAGTTACCCGAAGTGGATAAGATGCATGAACTCTATGTAAAAAAGGTCTATCTCCTGATTGTATAATCATCAACGACTGAATTTAGTTTTTCTGCTTGTGCATCATCTAAAATACCTTCATTTTGTTTGTCTAAAATAAATTGTTTCGCGTCTTGGGTGGTTTGCCTTTCTCCCTTAGCCCAAATTGAACCTAATAGTGAAGAATGGTATTCCTCTGCAACATCAATGTCCTTCAATAGTCCTCGGACTTCGTATTTGTATTCCATATGTCTTGACCGGTCTAATCTTTGTTCTTTGGTAGCAGGTTGAAATTTAGGTTTAGGTCTTCTGAAGGATTTGACCGGTTTTGTTGGCGTGGACTTGACTGGTTTTTGTTGTTTCTCGGCAATTGCGTTAGCATTGGCTCTAGCCTTAGTCGCTTCAATAATTTCCATTGCTTTTGAGCTAGTGGTGGGTAATTCCTCTTCAGATTCTTGTTCTTCTACGGTTGACAGGCCTCTTGTTCGCCTTTTCGTAACACCAAGTACTTGTTCTTCCAGTATTGACTCATCTTCGTTTACCGTAATTTCTTTTTCATGCGTCTTTTCCGGTTGTGATTTTGTTTTTTGTTTGACAGTGGTTTTGGCCTTAGGAGGTATTTGTGTTGGAGGTAAACTAGGTTTAGCCGGTGTAGCTTTAGTGGGTGTTGAAACGACGCTTTTCTTGGAAGGTGGTTTCGGTGATTTGCCCCCTGATGATTTATCGAAAATATTCCGAGGCTCACTTCGTGGTTTCCTACGTCGCTGCACTATATTTCCATCCTATATCTCTAATCGCAGGTAGAATCCTTGTTAAGACTTCGCAATTAGACACTTAATCCCATTCCACTAATGTATGATCGGTTCTTAGCGAAGGGTTCACCAAACTATCATTGTATTTGGTGATTGAGTTTGATTCTAACATTCTCCTTCCTAACTCAGCTATCATAGTCCCATTATCAATACAGTATTGTTTTTCTGGCCAGACACCAATAGACCCTCTTTGTCCACACATTACTTGTGTCATCTCTCTTATCCTTTCGTTACAGGCTACACCACCGCCAAGTAATAATTCACGCTTTCCAGTATGAGCCAATGCTCTTTCGGCTACCTCAATGCAAGCAGAAAATGCATGTTCCTGTAACGACCAACATACAGCCCCTAATTCATGGCCTTCATTGATTCTTTGTAAAGCCGCATTTAACAAACCTGAGAAATTTAAATCCATACCTTGAACACTGTATGGTAAAGGAATTTCTTCAACATCAGCTGCAGGGTTTAATTCGTGCCATTCTTTTGCTAGTTTCTCGATTTTTGGCCCACCCGGGAAGGCCAATCCTTGTGTTCTAGCAAATTTATCTAACATATTACCTATGCCTATATCCAATGTTTCTCCTAATACTTGGTATCTGTCACCAGCTCTAGCGATAACCTGAGTGTTACCTCCGCTGACATAAAGTAAGACTGGGTCTTTACACCCTGTTTGATTTCTGCCGATTTCAATATGTGCCACACAGTGATTTACCCCTATTAGGGGAACTTGCCAATGTTCTGCAAGCGCCCTTGATACATTAGCTCCAATTCGAAGGCAAGGTCCTAATCCTGGACCTTGACTGTAGGCAATAGCTTCAATTTGTGAACGGTCTATTTTTTCTGTTTTCATTAATTTATCTATTAACTGACTAGATAACTCTGAGTGGTGGTCGGCTGCTTCCCTGGGGTGTATTCCTCCCTCTTCCGGTCTATACAAGGCTGAGTGTGATTTGCGTGGAATACCGCATAAAGTTACTAGGCCAAATGAAAAGGTGTGAGCGGTGCTCTCTACCCCTATGATTACCTTGTTCACATGGCTTTGAGTGGTGAACTACATATCAATGAAACGTTTGTATCTCTTCAATGAGCCTGTTGCTGCTGAATACTGGGCCTATAGCTACCATCGATAATGGTGATCCAACAATTCCGCTGACCGGCAGCGATATGAGTGATACCGAGACACTCACTCTGCCATCTGGAAATGGGGTATTTATTGAAAATGGTATCATAAAAAAAATCGAACAATCGGATTGTTTATCTAATGAATTTGGTTCTGAAGATACGAAAGATTTGACTGTAATTGATTGTAATTATCAAGCCATTATACCCGGATTTGTGGACTCTCATACACATCTATTGTGGGATGGTGATCGCTCTAATGAAATGCAATTACGCCAACAAGGACTTACCTATTCTGATATAGCTAATCTCGGTGGTGGAATTAACAAAACTGTAGAATTTACCAGAAATGCTCCTCTAGAGAAATTACTTGCTTTGGGTAGAAACCGAATAGAACGAGCAGTAAACCTAGGCATTACAACTATCGAATGTAAAAGTGGCTATGGATTGGATATTGAATCTGAAATCAAATTATTAAAAGCCTCGAACATATTATCCGGAACATCGCTTGTAGATATTCATTCAACATGGCTAGGGGCTCATGATATTCCCAAAGGTGTGAAGGCTGGAGATTATGTAGAGTCATTAATATCTGAACAATTACCCGCTGTTGTTGAACAAGGATATGCAAAATATTGCGATGTTTTCTGTGAACCCGGTTGGTTCACTCTAGAACAGACAGAGGACATAGTGAAGGCCGCCAAGACATATGGGTTTACACCAAGATTACATGTAGACGAATTTGTAGATGGGAATGGATTGCAATTAGCAGCAGAACTAGGTGCCGTCAGTGGCGATCATGTAGGGCACTCTTCGGATGAAGCCAGAGAATACGCGACCAAATCTGGAACCATGCAAACCTTCCTCCCTGGAACTCCCTATGTTCTTGGCCACCATCTAAATTCCCCATTACGTCGTTGTGTAGATAATAATTGGCAATTTTCGCTGGCTACGGACTTCAATCCTAATTGTCAAACATTGTCAATTCCTTTTGTAGGTAGTCTGGCTACACATCGTCTAAACCTAACCCCATTAGAAGCACTCGTGGCTGTAACTCGTAATCCCGCCACTACACTACTGGATTCAACTAATTCACTAGTCCCCGGAAGCATAAGGGAAGGCGGACCTGCAGATTTACTAATATTGAATTCTCAACACATAGATGCTTGGTGTCAAATGCCAGGGGATAATCCAATCCATCATACAATCAAGTCCGGCCTCATATTGTAAAATAGTTAAGGCTAATACAGAACACCATTTCACAACACGCGATTCCTTATAATTAATTATCAATTTACAACAGTACGTTGGGAGCCAAACATAGAATGTGACTAAGATTATGTAATTATCATTCCAAACTCGAGCATCTGTGAACTGATAACAGTAGTTATCGGCCTTAGATTAGTAGTCCCACCTTAACATAGGCTCTCAGTACGACGATTTTTGATTATCAGAGGAAAATTACCAATTCCTCCCTCATAGACGCATTAAAATTTCTCCAATACATCGGAGATACATGACAGAAGGAATTTCCGGCTTCTGTATGAAATGTAAACACAGGCGAATCATATCTAATCCGACTAATGTTAAGATGAGTAATGGCCGAATTAGAGTCACAGGACATTGTAGCTGGAAAAACTGTGATGGAAAAATTTCCAAGATCATTTCATAGATGGAAGACTAAAGGCAGAATCATTCATTTGGGAGAATATAGCCCACTAAGATATCTGGGCTCGTGGTCTAGGGGTTATGACGTCGCCTTGACATGGCGAAGATCGCAGGTTCAATTCCTGCCGAGCCCACCAGATAATTTATTTCACCTATTAGTGGTTTTCAAATGTATATGAAAATCTGATTCTACCCTTACCTTTGTTTTTCTTACCAACATATTCAATGAAGGGGATTTTTGCAGTATTGTCAACATGGGTACCTGCACATGGGCACAGATCAATGTCTTCTACTTCTACAACTCTTAGTTCCTTAACGGAGGACGGAATTCTGTCCATGAATTTAGTGTGTCTCATTTGTTCATGTCCCATAATTTGCTCACGTGACCATTGATGGATGTTGACTGGTATGTTTTTACTCAAGATACCATTTACAGTTGACACTAATACATCGGGTTCGAATTGCGATTTATCTTCGAATAGTAAATCTACCCTGGATTTATCAAATGTTAATTGATTCCCGACAGTTTCAGCACCCCAAATATCTTCGGCTATCGCTGACACAATGTGTTGTGCTGTGTGCATACTTGTGTGTCTATTCCTACGTTCAACATCTATGTGACAGGTAATTAAATCACCCATTTCGAAAAGGTCTGGTTCCTCAACAGGATGGGCGATCATATCCCCTGAAACTACCTCATGCATTTTCGATTTACTTTCTTTAGATTTGATTATGCCCGTATCCCCAGGTTGACCTCCCCCCCGAGGGTAGCAATAAGTAGATTTTAGGAATATATTGTCTCCCTGAATATCTACGATTTCCGAAATAAAAGGTTTTGGATTTAGACCAGGATGTTGTGTCATATGCATTTTTTCTTGCATGGAATCACCCAAAAATTTCGTGCGGATCAACCAACAACATCGAATTTGCTAGTGATTGACATTCCTGACTCATTACTCTATCTCCTTCGAATGGTTCAACATATTTACGAACCCATTTTTTCAAATTAACTACGCCATTTCCGGGTTGAATCGATAATCTTTCTAGTGATTCTATTGAACAAACCAATTCGTTAGCAATAACTTGAGATAGTAATGTTGTTGATTTTAGAGACCGAAATGTTCCTGTGGCCCCCATTGATACATGATCTTCCTTACCCATGCTAACAGGAACATTAGACGTAGTTACTGGGTTCGACAAAAGATGTAATTCTGCTATGCAGGCCGCAGCGACATATTGTACAATCATATATCCGCTTTCCAATCCTTCATCAATAGCTAAGAAAGCCGATTGGCCACCCCAATTAGGGTCAAGGACTTGGTTAATTCTACGCTCCGCAATTGATGCTAGTTCGTGGCACGCAACCGCTATAGAATCACTAGCGAGGGCTAAGTTTTGTCCATGGAAATTACCACCACTGATTATTTCTGAACCATTTTTTCCATAGAATACTAATGGGTTATCTGTAGCGCTATTGATTTCTATTTTTAGTAACCTTCGAGTCTCAATAGCTATGTCAATTACAGGACCATGGACCTGTGGCACACATCTGAAACAATATGCGTCTTGTACTCTATCACAATCTTCGTGGGATAGTTTAACTTGTGAGTTATGCAAGAATCCAGCGATTCTTGATGCAGATATCAGTTGTCCTCTCTGAGGCCTATTGTTGTGAATTCGTGGGTCAAAAGGGGAATGAGAACCCCTAATGGCTTCTAATGAACATGCTGCGGAAGCATCTGCGAACAGTAATAATCGTTCTAAATTTAACAACGTTAGAGAAAGGTATGTGCACATTTGGCTTGTTCCATTAATCAGTGATAGCCCTTCTTTTGCTTGTAACTTTACAGGCTTCAGATTATTTTCGATAAGAATCTCTGAGGTAGGATATTCCTTCCAGCCCGATTTACCCCTAACCAAACAACTTCCTTCCCCAATTAGTCCTAAGGCCATATGTGACAACGGGGCTAGGTCCCCAGAAGCACCTAATGAGCCAATTCTAGGTATAATTGGGGCGATACCTAGGTTAATCATTTCAATTAGTAATTTCACAACCTCTGGTCGAATTCCTGATACGCCTTTTGCTAGTGAATTTGCACGATATACCATCATTAAAAGTACATGTTCAGGGTCCATGAGCTCACCAACTCCACAAGCATGACTACGTATCAGGTTAGTCTGTAACTTGGCTAATTCAGTCTCATCAATTTTGACTGAAGACATCGCCCCAAATCCAGTATTTATTCCATAAACTACTTGATCAGAATTTACAATCTCCTCCACTACCTGTCTAGATTGCGACATTCTATCGATAGCTTGGTCGCACAGAACTAAAGTGGATTGACCAATTGATGCAGAATATGCAGACTCGATAGTGAGTGTTTGACCATCGATTAGAACAGTGGCCATGATGTTGCCGAGTCAGGACCATCAAATAGACTCATCGTGCATATCAAATAGTCTATCCAATAGATTCCGATCAACTAAATTTGGAATAGTTATGCCAAGTTTATCGTCTAAATCCATGGCCCTTTCAACTGTCCAAATGGCCCCCTCATTTCTAGCCCATGAACGCCTAGCTAATCCATTCAAAACATCCCAACTTATCATTGAATTAATTCTACCTTGAGAATCATCTGAACCATCTATCAATAATCCAAATCCGCCGTTAATTACTTCCCCCCAGCCTACACCTCCCCCATTGTGTAAACTCGTCCATGTTGCTCCTCTAAACGAATCACCCACAAAATTCTGAATAGCCATATCGGCAGTGAACATGGAGCCATCCCGAATATTTGCAGTTTCACGATAGGGACTATCGGTACCCCCCACATCGTGGTGATCTCGGCCAAGAACTATCGGGGCTGAAATTAATCCCTCGCTGATTGCTCTGTTAAAAGCGCTAGCAATCATTGACCGCCCTTTTTCATCAGCATACAAAATTCGGGCTTTACTACCCACAACCAAATTGTGTTTTTCCGCCTCTAAAATCCAACGAATATTATCCTGATATTGTGTCTCAATTTCATTAGGACAATTACTGGCTAATTCTCTAAGTACTTCTACCGCTATTTCATCTGTAATACTGAGATCTTCATCAGAACCTGAAGTGCATACCCATCTGAAAGGACCGAATCCATAATCAAAGCACATAGGGCCCATGATGTCCTCAACATATGATGGATACTTGAAGGAACCATCTTCTTCAACAATATCTGCATTAGCCCTGCTTGATTCTAGAAGGAAGGCATTACCATAATCCCAAAAAACTGTACCTCTACTACATAATCGATTAATGCTTTTTACATGTCTTCTAAGAGTACTATGAACCGCTTCTTTGAACTTTTCAGGATAATTAATCAACAGAGATTTAGATTCAGTTAATGTATAATCTACAGGCATATAACCACCCAGCCACGGATTATGTAAACTGGTTTGATCACTCGCTAGGTGTGGTGTAAATTCTATTTCTACCATATATTCCAATAAGTCAACTATATTGCCTACATATCCTAATGATACTGCTTCTTTCGATGTGACAGCGGTTTTAGCCCTCAATATTAAATCATCCAAGTTGTCATAAATCTCGGTCAACCAACCTTGGGAATACCTTTTCTCGGCTACAATAGGGTCAATTTCCGCAATGATACATACGGCACCAGCAATAACGGCAGCTTTAGCCTGCGCTCCACTCATTCCACCTAGGCCAGAAGTTACGTAGACAATCCCGCCTAAATCTGAATCGTTTGGGACATTGAGGTATTTTCTAGCCGCATTCAAGATTGTAATTGTAGTTCCGTGGACAATCCCCTGTGGGCCAATGTACATGTATGAGCCAGCTGTCATTTGTCCATATTGCGACACCCCTAATGCGTTCATTTTCTCATAATCTTCTTGTGAAGAATAATTAGGAATAACCATTCCATTTGTTACAACCACCATAGGTGCATCTTTGTTTGATGGAAATAGCCCTAATGGATGGCCAGAATACATAACAAGAGTTTGATTTTCTGCCATTGTTGACAGATATTTCATAGTTAGAAGGTATTGAGCCCAATTTTGGAAAACAGATCCATTCGTACCGTATGTGACTAGTTCATGGGGAAATTGTGCGACTTTTGGGTCTAGATTATTTTGTATCATCAACATAATTGAAGCCGCGGAAAGTGATTTTGCATTGTAATGGTGAATTGGTCTTGCATGGATCTCATATTCAGGCCTAAATCGATGCATGTATATGTGACCATAATCATTCAACTCATTGAGAAATTCTTTCGATAATTTATCATGCCAATTATCTGGAAAATATCGTAGAGCATTTTCTATTGCAAGTTTTTTCTCAGAGTTTGACAATACTTGCGGCCTCTTTGGTGCGTGAGGAACTGAATCATCTATTGTGGCTGCAGGAGGTAAATCTCGTGGAATCCCAATTGTGTAATCTATCATTCACTACCACCCTAGACGGTTTGTAAATATACTATTGATTTCAATTATTGTATTGTTGCATTGATTCAATTTGTGAACGCATTTCTCATCTAAATCTGACTTTGCATCCCCTTCCAGATATTGTGTATTGATTTTCACGTTGTAAGCTGCTATTTTAGCAGACGCCAATGCCAATTCAGAAGCCGAAGCTAGGTCGGTTAGTGCATTTACATTACAATTTGGAACTAGTGTAGAAATAGTTTTCAAAAGAATACAAGCATAATCTAAGATCTCTAAGGGGGCTGATGCCGCACCAATTGTAGCCTCCGTTATCGCTTTTTTCTTGGTCATTGCATCAGTATCCTTGGGTAATCTATATGCATTCATAACTTCATCAAAGGCCAATGCATCATTTTGCGCTAACCGGATTGAAAATCCTAAATTAGCATCTTCGGATTCTATAATTTTATTTGCAATGTCGTGGCCATCTATCCATTTTTCACTTTTAACAGTTAATCTGGCAACCATTATCGTGAGTGCATGAGCATGGGCTAATGTGAGGCCAGCCACAGAACCCCCACCAGGAGTGGGCGCCGAAGAAGAAATTGAATCTAAGACATCCCTGTAACCATCATTCAATGTGATCACCTCTAATTGCCCACTCGATTATATTCGAATTAGGGTCAAAATCTTCTAGTTTGTTTAACATCAATCCGTTAATGGCATAATCTACTAATTCCTGTTCACTAGCGTCCGGATTATTTCCATAATGCTGCCCGGCGGCAAGAATTGCTTCCAGTGGGACTAATCCAACCAATTCAGAAGAAATTGCCTGTAACCCTAATTTGGATGCTTCAATTCTTATAGCATCCGTAACCTGATGTAAGCCTGTCGAGTTAAAATCTAGTAAATTCATGGATACTTGGGCAGTTTTGTCGTCATACATCCATCCTGCTGCCTGCAGATTAGAAAATATCCCGGGTTGCCTCAATGGTTTACCATTTGCATCTTTAATGGTACTTCCTTCTTCATCTTTAATAAGGTGACCACTAGTTCTAATTTTTCCAGCGATTTGATTAGCTTGTGATTTGTTGTCGGTATTCAAATTCACATTGTATGCTATCAATAAATTTCGTCCACCAGTAGCTGTAACTCCCATTTTAGGAGTGAATTGACTTGGTCCATAATCAGGTTTCCATTCTGGTTGGGATAGTTTATCTTGAAATCCTTCATATTCCCCTCTTCGTATATCCGGTAATCTAACTCTTTGAGTTAATTTGGCAGATTCGGCATAGAGATAAATGGGTAGGTTATGTTTGGTAGAAATCGCCTTACCATAACGATGAGACAAGTCTACACAATCATCCATAGATACGTTACTTATGGGTATGAATGGAACCACATCAACTGCTCCCATTCTAGCGTGTTCCCCAGAATGCATTGTCATATCGATTAATTCTAATGCTATTGATGTACATTGAACCACAGTATCAAGTACAGATTCGGGATCACCTACCATGGTTACTACAGTTCGATTGAAATCCACTCCCATATCAATATCTAATAGCGTGACTCCTTCATTATCGAGTATTGGTTGAATTATTCTGTCGATTATTGTTTTATCCCTACCCTCACTAAAGTTCGGTACACATTCAACCAAACGGGACGTCATCAGCATATCCTCGAATTAGATGTTGATGAGGCTTATCATCATCCATACAGTGCTTCAGGATTGCTCTTTCCTAGGTCTAATCTATTTTCGTTGATAATCTCTAATGCCAAATTTATGTCTTTTCGTGAAATTGAATTTCGATTATTGCTAATCGCGTTCAATCCGGCTTCCATAATTAATGCCTTCAATTCCGCCCCACTAAATCCTTTGGTTTGTTTGGAAACTTGTTGGAGATTTACTTCCTTATCAGTAGGAATTCCCTTGGAAATTATTTGCAGAATATCTAGCCTACCCTCTTTGTCAGGTAATCCGATTTCAATAATTCTATCTAAACGACCGGGTCGCAACAGTGCTTTATCCAATAACTCCGGCCGATTGGTAGCAGCGATAATTTTGATATTGGAAGTAGCTTCGAAACCATCCATTTCAGCTAATAATTGCATCAAAGTCCTTTGAACCTCCCTATCACCGGATGTCGAGGAGTCTAATCTCTTTGACCCGATAGCGTCTATTTCATCTATGAAAATAATGGTTGGGGACTTTTGTTTCGCAAGGTCAAATAATTCACGGACTAATCTGCCTCCTTCACCGATATACTTCTGAGCGAGTTCTGAGCCTACTAAGCCGATGAAAGTAGCAGAGGTGGAATTTGCAAGTGCCCTTGCCATCATGGTCTTTCCTGTTCCAGGGGGCCCAGTCAATAAGACACCTTTAGGTGGAGTTAAACCCATTTTTCTGAAGGTTTCAGGCTTATTCAATGGCAATTCAATCGATTGTTTTAATTGGTTAATTTGTTCTTGCATTCCACCAATTTCTTCATACAAAGTATCTGGTTTTTCGATAATTTCTCTAGACGCCACTAAGGGATCCCAACCATCATTAAGAATGTCGATAACGGTTAGGGTATCCTGATTCATAGAAATTCTAGTTCCCGGCTTTAGTAAATCTCTATCAATATTAGAATTGACCGAAACTTGGAATACTGTACCGTTAGAACTCCTGACAATAGCATGATTTTCTGTTAAATCTTGAATGTAACCTACTATGAATGGTGGTTCTCGCATTATTCGAATTTCATCATCAAGTCTAGAAATTCGCTTTTTTAATTGATTGATCTCATTCTCTAAGAATAACTTTTCAGTAAGTAAATTTTGGGAAGTTTGGGTTAATTCATTGACTTGTTTACGCAATTCTGCAACAGGGGTTTTATTTAGAGAATTCACTCTATCTTCTGAGCCTGACCCTGCTGACATGAATATGGACATGTTCCCCATGTTTTGACATTTACCTCGCGAAGATATGATGACTGAGTACCGTTTCGCATACATGTGTCTGATTGCGAACTATGTGGGTCAAACCAGGTTTCTACATACCGCACAAAAGCTTCTGGGGCAGTAATCTATGCTTGTATGAGATGTATTGAAAAATTGGGTCTAGACAAACCAATTTTGACCAACAATCGCCCTATTACCCCTAATCATAACCGATTAAAAGTCACACCTAGAAATGATATAATGAAGAAATCAGAAAAGGAATTAGCACATGATTTTCACATTAGAATCCGGAAGGCTAGGGAATCAAAAGGCTGGGAACAAAGAGAATTTGCAAGGAGGATGAACGAACGATTGAATATTGTTCAAAGGACGGAAAATGGCAATCGCCCTCCAGACAATTTAATAAAAAAAATAGAGAAGGTGCTGGATATCGAATTAATGGTTGATTCTGAGCCATCTAATACCAGACAAACATCAACTGGCACTTCCCGAAACATGACCATTGGGGACGCTTACGACGATCTGTTTTCACGGAGAGAATGACTTGGAAGATATACCACTACATGTCATACATCTAGCTCAAGATGACCCCAAAAAGTGTACTAGTAGGAAATTATCGAGAAATGGGTTGTGTCATTTACACACAAACCTGCGACAAGCACCAAAGAGAGGGCTGTTACTAGACCCTCTATCTGGTGTTCTAATTGGGCCCGAGGATTATAATACTCTCAAAAGAGGAGCCGCAATTGTAAGTCTAGATTGTTCATGGAAGGAAATAGATAATTCTATTAAATATCTTAATGAAAAAACAAATTTAGACAACAGAACATTACCTGTAGTACTAGCTGCAAACCCAATTTCATGGGGAAAACCGGGGAGACTTTCTAATGTCGAGGCGTTCGCAGTTTCATTAATTATTTTTGAACAATGGGAACAAGCTAGGTCTATACTACAGCCATTCAAGTTCGGAGATGAATTCTTTAATCTAAATCGACTACCCTTAGAGGCATACTCACAGGCCAAATCGAATACAGAATTAGCTGAATTACAGTGGGAATTTTTCGACAAACCTGAGCACGTTTAACGAACTCCGGAACCAGGCCCGATATCTCCGTCAGTAGTAAGGAGGGTTACGTTACCCTCTGAATCCTCTGCTGCTAACATCATGCCTTCTGACATTATACCACGTAGTTTTCTAGGTTTCAAATTAGCCACAAATACTACTGACTTACCTACTAAATCTTCTACAGAATAATATGATTTTAAACCCGCACAAACAGTTCTTGTCGACTCTGGTCCATCTTCTATAGTAACTACATATAATTTATCCGCATTAGGATGATTTTCAACGGATAATACCCTGCCAGTTTTCATTTCTACTTTCATAAAATCCTCGAATTCGATGTAATCCACTTCCTCTTTTGGCGGTTCCGCCAAGGCACTCTCTCTATTGAGTATTTCATCGATATCTAATTTTGTAAAAAGTGCTACAGGCTTGTTACCAAACCAATTCAATGGTCTTTCTAAATCAGCTGCGGAATCCCACAATTTGTCACTGAGTTTGTCGGATTCACCTAATTGTAACCACAATTTTTCAGCTTGGAATGGCATAAACGGGTATGTTAGAATTGCCAAAGCTTGGCAGGCTCTCCAACAAGCAGATAATGCACTTAGTGAACGATTCCTTTCTACTGAATCTTCATGTTTCATGTACGCCCAAGGTTCCGCCTGTTGAAGATATGAATTACCTGCTTGAGAGATGTTCATTATATGTCTCAATGCTTCTTTGAACCTCTGCCTTTCCATCGATTCAATAGCAGAACTGATAGAACTAGAAATTAATTCATAAAATTTGGAATGGTCACTCTCATTGTCGAATTCTATCAGTGGATTAATGCCCGAATTGGTTAATCGATTCGTTAAGGTTAGTACTCGGTGTACGAAATTACCATAATTGCCTATTAATTCATTATTTACACGCTCTACATAATCCTCCCATCTAAAATCTGTATCATGTCCTTCTGGCATATTTATTGTAAGGTAATACCTTAGTGTATCCGGATCATATCTTTCTAGAAACGCTGGCAACCAAACTCCATGTTTTCTAGACTTACTAAATTGGCCCCCTTGTAACATTAAATATTCATTAGCGGCTACATTATCTTCGAGATGTAACTGTTTATCTGTGTCTCTAGATTTATTCAATCCCATTAAGATTGCAGGCCAAATTATTGTGTGGAATGGAATGTTGTCCTTACCCATAAAATAGATATGTTTCAAATCTTGATTATCCTTCTTTATCCACCAATTTTCCCAAGCATTGTTGGAGTCAGGATGCTCAATAGCATATTTTTCAGCCCAAATTCTAGCGGTTGTATAGTATCCTTGAACTGCTTCAAACCAAACATAAATTCTCTTATTCTCCCATTCTTTATCGTTAATGGGTACTTCAATACCCCATTCTAAATCTCTAGTTATCGCTCTTGGCCGAAGACCCATATTGAGCCAATTTTTAGTCATCGCCTTGACATTCGGTTTCCATACAGTCTTTCTATCGCTTGAGTGATCTTCAAGGTCACTTTGAAAGATATCTAATCTGTAAAACAAATGGTCTGTATCTCGGATTTCTATTGCTGCATCAGGATTAGACTTAGATCTGGGTGTTTTCAATTCGTGAGCTTCGTAAGTAGATCCACAAGAATCACATTGATCCCCACGTGCATCGGGATTGCCACAATTAGGGCAGGTGCCCAAAACATACCTATCTGGTAGAAACTTGACTTGATTATTTCCGTTGATTTCACAGTATTGTTGCATAGTTTGTTTTTCCAATAATCCTGCTTTATAGAGATCTAGAAATACCTCTTGTACGATTTCTTTATGCCGAGGGTCAGTTGTCCTATTGTAAAGAGCTCCACCAAATTCTATCCCCCTAGGATCTACATTTTCATTCCATGAACATCCTAAATCAGCTAATGCCTTGGAATTAACAGTGTGGAATTCGTCTACAACATCTTGAGGGGAAATTCCTGCTTCTTCAGCAGTTACTGTGATTGGAGTACCGTGTTCATCTGAACCGCTTAGCATCAATACTCTACGGCCCATGGCCCTCTCGTACTTGTACTGAATATCTGCAGGTAGAGAATTACCTGCAACATGACCTAGGTGTAAGGGCCCATTTGCATAAGGCCATGCCATGAATATAGTGGTAAATTCCATACACGAATACCTCTGACTATTGCTAGTATTGTGTCTTCCGAACTCCATCATATTTATGGCTGCATCCCCATTACAGAAGTCGGAGCACGTACATCTGTGACACACTACGTACTTAACTCGAAATTAGATTCTGCTCGGAATCTAGAGGTGATTAATCCTTGAATCCGTGGACACTATTAACACTCTACGCTATTCTTGCGATTGGAGTATCTTTCCTTTGTAGCATACTAGAAGCTGTCTTACTCTCCACAACAAGAGGGCACGTAGTAAGTATGACCGAATCTCATCCAAAAAGCAGTAAACTATGGATAGGATACAAAGACGACCCCGAAAAACCCCTTACAGCTATCCTTACTCTAAACACAATCGCTCACACAGTTGGCGCACTAGGGGTAGGTAGTCAGATCGCTAGAATTTACGCAGATGATACTGATTATGACCTGATTCACGGAGTAGCTTCGGCAATTCTAACATTAGGTGTGTTGTTATTTTCTGAGATTTTGCCAAAAACCGTTGGTACATTATATTGGAGAAAACTCACAGTTTCATCTGGATACATGCTTAGAATCTTGATCGTTTCGTCCTGGATAATTGTAAGACCTGTAGAGATAATTCGAGCAATGCTACCTGCAGTAGAAACCGAGACAGTGACTAGAGATGAGTTATCTGTACTTGCCGATATAGCAGAGGAATCGGATATCATTGAAGAAGATGAAGAAGCAGTAATTCAAAACCTGCTAAAGTTAAGAGATTTAGAAGTTCAGAAAATTATGACTCCTAGAGTTGTAGTAGTCCACGTGTCAGCAACTGAAACAGTCCGAGAAGTTTTGGATAGGCTACCCATCATGATTTACGGAAGAATGCCAGTTGTGGGTGGTGGCATAGACAACGTTACAGGATTGGTATTACGAAGTGAGATTCTTAGAAGAGCAGCCGCAGATGAATTTGATACAACTATGGCGGATATATCTAGAGAAGCAGTTACATGCAGATACGATGATTCCGTCGATAAGGCATTAGATATTCTGTTAGAAAACAAATCACAAATTATGATCGTTCGGGATGACTTCGGAGGAACTGTAGGTCTGGTTACTATGGAAGACGTTATTGAGACCTTACTTGGTGTAGAGATTGTTGATGAAGAAGACCAGGATGCTATCGAGGAAGGAGCCGCTACTGAAGACCTTCGAGAACTGGCTATGAGGCGTAATAACGATAGTGAAGAGTAGTAATCTCTCATTAGAATGTATTACTTACTGTAACAATCACTATTTGTATATGTATATGCGTCAAGTACTAGTCAATCATTTATGATTAAACAAATACCGCTAGGAAGTCAAGGGTTCGTTACCTCTGAACAGGGATTAGGAATGATGTCAATAGGAATCAGTGATTGTGAACCTAGTATTCAAAATAACCCAAATCGTTAGAATCATTCTGAGCTTTCTTGCTCGTCAAGGAATCCTTTAGATTCAGTCCAATCACTAACGCTCTCTAAGCGCTTTAGCCATCCCTTGGCATTAGTTGATTTGGTGGTTTTAACTAACCATACACCACCGAATATTGTATCCCATAGCCCTAAGTCGCCTCGAAGCCTGTACATGATATAATCAATTAACGGAGGAAACAAAAGTAAAACACCGACGGCGGAGAATATCTTCCCAGTTGTAGAAGATGGAATTTCACTCGTCAATGTAAAAATTGTAATTATACCTATAATGACTAGTGGGAATGTTAAGCCTTTGATAGTTAGGAAAATTGCGAATGGTGGCTCACCTCTGCTGTTGACGTATTGAGTTCTGCTGACCCAATTACCCACTGTACGCTTACGAGCGTAATTCGGCATAAAACCCAGATTGAAACAAATTAGAACTATCCCCAGTATTACAAAGATGGTTGGATTAATATTTGCTCCCCAAGCCGAAACCGCCAGTAGTGGTATGGTCCAACCATAACTGATTATGAAGTCGAAAAATCTTCTAACGAATTTTTGACCTGTCGTTGCCATTTCATAGCCATCAGGAAGTTCCTTTTTGACTCTAGGCGTTCGAGGTTTCTTTTCTTTAACGGGTTTAGTTTTCTTTGGTTTGGCAGCCGTTTTGGCTTTGGCAGGTTTAGGTTTTGCAGCTTTGGCAGGTTTAGCCTTGGCTACAGCTTTAGTCGGTTGAATGCCTTTTGTTTCAGGTGGTTTATTCTCAACCTCAACATTACCGGCTTTTTCTAATAATCCCAAAATATCATCTCCATAACTGCTCTAATCTGAGTATACCTGACCCATCTGTTGGAACATATTGAATCCTTCTGATTGCACGAACTCATTTATCTTGTCGTCGGGTAAGTCCCCTAGAACCCTGTTTATCATAGTGAAGAACTCTTTTCGAGTGGATTCATCCATGGATTCAGGATTTGCACCAACTTTCTGGAATAATTCAAAGTCAACAGACTGAATGAATGAGTTAACAAATTCATCTGGCATATTACCTAATAGATCGTTAACTATAGAAAAGAATTCTGGGAATAAATCCTGACTTGTTTTGTCTCTTTCGATAGATTCCTGGTTTTCTGAAATATCTTCAGTTTCCGATGTGGTTTTTGGTACAGCCTTAGCTTTTGCAACAGGTTTTGCTTTCGCGACCGGCTTAGCCTGCGGAATCTCATCTGTATCGGATTCTGGTGATGAAATGAGTTCAACAGTTGGTTTAATGTCGCGCATTTCTTTTTGTTGCTTCTTCCTCAAGACAATAATTTCTCTATCTAATTCAGAACCAAATCTATCTGTAAATCTATCCAATAGAGTTCCAACCTCCCCAGTGGCGATTCGGTCTATATGACCATACATTTGGTCTCTTTTATCAGCAGATAATGCAGGATTTTCCATCTTACGTTTTTGCCAAGCACTTTGGAAATCATCTGGTTCATCACTTTCTACTTGTTCCAATTCTACCGGAGTCTCACTAGGAATATCGATACCCGGAGGTGGAGGAGGGGATGAAACATCATTTTCATTAGAATCTCCTTGATTAGAATCCGATATTGGCGGTGGAATAGGTAGTCCAGGAGGTGGCGGTGGAAGCGGAAGTTCATCCCAGTTTTCTTCATCGCCGTCAGACAAGGTTACACCCCGGTGAACACAGGTAAAATGGACCTACTATTCAATATTCTCCAAATACGAGTAAGAAAGGTAGGAGTCAGTTAGAGATTCGTTTTGCCCAACCTTTCAAACATAGGAAAATTGCGAGTGCTTCAGAAACCTCGTAAATTTCACCTGTTGAACCAGATATTTCACGCCCCCCTAGGCTTGCAGTCACATCGTCAATTAGGAATTCAACCATTGTTTTATTGTCCTGGCTGAAGACTATAGACTCAGTTAGAGGATCGAAGGGATTTGAACCATCAGGATCTAACCTATCAAATGGAATTTCTGTTACTCTTAATCCACACTTGCCATGCAAGCTTCCAAGATGCCGAATTACACGTTTGACATCAACTGTGACGTTTTCATCAGTTTCACCGGCGGTACCTAATACTACTGATTTATCTAACTTAACTAATTCCCAAAATATATCAGTATCTTTACCAAATACTGCCAAATTGTGGTCTTTGGACAACCTAGCGAGTCTATCTTCTATCAGAGTTCCTTCCGCCAATCGAGATATTCGATTTACGCTTACATTTCGATTTGATGGGCTAGAATTCAATAGATCATAAAATTCGTCGATATATTTGCTGGAATCAGTTTCTTTATTCCCAATAGTAGATAATTTGGAAAGTACACTTTGCATACCAATATCCATTCTATCCCTCCAACCACTATTTCCGCCAGCTAAAATAGCCCCTACTTCCAAACCCTCACCACGAATGTAGGAAACAATTTCTCTCCTGGCATTGGAATCTAAACCCATCATCAATGGGTCTCTTACATGAATGTGGAATCCTCTATGACCCGAGAATGTGAATTGTGCAAACTGTTTTTGCATTCCAAATTCTGGTTCTAGAAAATCATTCCATAGACTCCAAGCTTGTTCCTGGATCAGATTAATCATGGTGGGGAAGTCAGCATCAGACACTCCAGGTAAGTGATCTCCATCCAAATCAAAAATAAGATCTGCACCCAACCAGTTTTTGTCTACCATTTTCCTTTCTAGTGGATGTTTGTAGTAGGCCGTACTGTGAAAGCAAGAGTGAGGTCCTCTTTGTTGCAGATAGGCTAGGAGAGATTCTTCGGTACTAAATGCTCTGTGTCTATCTACCGGTTTATCACCCCATTGAATAAACATCCATTCACGATTACGTAATCGAGGTGGTGTCCATATATCAGTAGGTTGCAGAGAGTTGTAGTACCTTGAGAATCTCAAGGCGAACCTACTCCAACCCTCAGCCACAACTCAAGGAAAAGGGGGGGGCTGATGAATACAACGTAATGAGAGGGTCTGAATAATCATTCAATCTAGATCTAAATCACCGACTTCTTTACCTTCAGTCGATGGGGATGCCCCAGTTTTCTCTATGTATGCCTCTATACAAAGATAATCGCCGTCCAATACAATTGCTTCGCCAAATGTCAATGCTTTACCTGTAACTGCACAAACGGGGCCTAATTGTCCTGATGCAGTAGATAGTTTGGAAGCGTCTGGCATGAATATGGGCAGTTGTAATTCCTTCTTGATACTTACCTTTGTTCTGATTGAATAATACAAGCGGTTTATTACTAGTTTGCCACGGGCCAAACATGGACACAGATTCACAGCATATTCGCATAGGCCATTCGCCAGACCCAGATGACGCATTCATGTTCTATGCTCTCACCACAGGTGTATTGGATACTCCCGGAAGGGAATATGAGCATGTATTGTTAGATATCCAGACATTGAACGAAAAAGCATTGAATAAAGAATACGAAATTTCTGCTGTGAGCATTCATTCATTCCCAAAAATTATCGAAAATTACGCCTTGATGAATTGTGGAGCGTCTATGGGTGAAGGATACGGTCCTATGTTGATTGCAAATCAGGAATTTACTGTAGATGAAGCCAGATCCAAAACCATAGCAATTCCTGGTCTTGACACATCTGCTTACCTAGCACTAAGATTGGCATGGGGAGATGTCAACGTAGAGGTGGTTCCATTCGATGAAATTCTCCCCTCCGTTGTTGCCGGAAGGTTTGATGTGGGACTAATTATTCATGAAGGACAACTTACTTGGAAGGATGAGGGTGTTTATCTCATTCAGGATATGGGTGTATTGTGGAATGAAAAGACAGGATTGCCATTACCACTGGGGGGAAATGTTGTACGACGTGATCTTGGAGAGGATTTATGCAAAATGTTATCTGATGATGTTAAACGATCAATCAAACATTCTATAGAAAACCCAGATTTAGCCTTAGAATTCGCAAAAAAATGGGGTCGAGGAATAGACGATGATACAAATCGAGAATTTGTACAAATGTATGTCAACGATCGGACTTTGGACTATGGTGAATCGGGGAGAAAAGCAGTTAGATTATTTCTTTCAGAAGGACAAAAAATTGGCATGGTAGACCCTAATCTAGACACAGATGGTATCGAATTCATCGGGGCTGAATAAATGACGGAAAACATACCAGAAAGATCCGAGTTTGACTCCGTTGATCCAGCACCTCCAAGTGATGGAAATAACGTCTCGAATCTACGAAATACTCTTTGTGATGAAAATGAAAAAATGTTTCAAAGAATGCGGGCCTTATTTGCCCTTAGGAATATTGGTGGGAAAGAATCTGTTGATGCTCTGGCTGCCGCATACAGGTCTAAATCGGCATTGTTGAAACATGAGATAGCATATGTGATGGGCCAAATGCAGGATACTAATGCCGTACCTCACCTGATTGATAGATTGGAAGATAAAGATGAGGATATTATGGTGAGACATGAAGCTGCGGAAGCATTGGGTGCAATTGGCGATAGAACTGCTTTGTCTGTCCTAGAAAAATTCGTAAATGATGATGAAGTAGTCATCGCAGAATCATGTGAAGTAGCTCTAGATTTGTTGGAATGGGTAGCTAGTAAGAGATTGGATTATTCGGATTAAATCTCTAAGTTAGCCCAAGTTGGTTCTTCAGATATCTGACAAACCTCCTTTAGGAATTTTGAAAGACCTTTATGAGATTCTTCATCTAATGTATTTCTTACCTCGTTATCGAAGTAATGCTGCATTCGTATTTTATCAATACCTGTAGATGAAGATGATTGCTCAATTACCAATGATTTTTTTGTTGGAATGGTATTAAATTCTTCATAATTCTGTAATAAATCAGCATGTATAGCCGATATTTGGCTGATCGGTGCATCTTTTCGGCAAGCAAATACACCAAAGACCATAGGTAATTTGGTAACTTTGGTCCATTCCCCCCCTAAATCTAAACAAACTAATTCAGGATAATTTTCAGCTGCATTTAATGCCCTGTCTCCGATTAGTAACGCCCCATCGCATGTGGCTAACATAGAATCTAAGTCAGGGCCGGTTTCAATACATTTTGGATCTAGTCCTTTGTGTTCAAGTAGCCATCGTAAAAGGACCTTAGAAGTGGAAGAATCTGAAGGTAATGCTATATCTCGCATATCGGTTAAATCTCTACTTCCAAAAAGAATAACCGAACCAACAGCACCCATAGCAACTATTCCAAGATTAGGTAGTAACATCAATTCATCTTGGTGTTTAGCATAATCAGCTGCCGGTATGGGTGCCGTTAGACAATCTCTCCTTAGCACGTGACCTGTTAACCACGCAGGAGGCGCTGATAGGATTGTCCATTTAGAATTTAAACCATGGAAAAGGGGGTCGCAATTAGTAAAAGCAACTCTTCCAATTACATTCGTCCAAGCCATAATCTGACACCTTATACTAATAGCGGAAGAGAAGTGGATTTAGTAACTTGAACATTTTCTATGTTAAATTTGGAATAAACTGTGTTTCTTCTTACTGCTATTTGCCCTGTTTCATGTATTAATCGGATTAAATCCTGATTACTCGAATCTAAAGCAGTTGTACTACCTGCTGAATGCATAATTTCTTCGTGACCTACTGTTCCATCTATATCGTCGGCGCCTGAGAGAAGAGCTAATTGTGCAACATCGTCTCCAATATTCATTCTGTATGCTTTAATGTGCGGTATGTTATCTAGCATCAATCTAGAGATTGCAATCATCCTTAATATTTCATTGGAGCTAGCTAGTTGCGCTTCTGGCAAACGACTAAAATCTGGTAAAAATGGGTAGGGGACAAAACATTGGAAGCCATTTGTTTCATCTTGTAATTGTCGAAGTAAATCTAAATGTACGATTCTATCTTGAATGGTTTCAATCGTACCAAATAACATAGTGCAATTAGTCGGTATGCCTAACGTATGTGCCTCCTTATGAATATTCAAATATTCATTACTGGATTCCTTGCCTCTACAAATTCTATCTCTAATCTTGTCGACAAGAATTTCCGCCCCACCACCAGGAATGGAATCCAATCCGGAATTCTTGAGGCGTTGTAATGTTTCTTTAACAGTTAAGTTAGACCTTTTTGATAGGTGTTTGATTTCAACTGCAGTAAGGGATTTAATATGTATATGCGGAAATTTCGTTTTGGCACTTCTGTAGAGGTCTTCATAATGAGTAATATCCCATACCGGATGTAGACCACCAACAGAGTGTACTTCATCAATACTAGAAGAAAAACGTTCGATTCTGTGAAGATATTCGTCTATGCTCAATTCATACGCTTCATCATGGCGTGGGCCTTTTCTAAATGCACAAAATCGACATGCTAAAACACAAATGTTTGTGGTATTTACGTGTAGATTTTGATTAAAATAAATTTGATTATCAAATCTAGATTGTTTGACCATGTTAGCCAGTGTAAATAGCGAATTAATGTTGGTAACAGAATACAGTGCCTTCCCCAAATTTGGTTTAATCCGGCCTTCTTCAATTAACGAATTTAAGGCTCTCAATAGTGTTGGATTATTAGAAATAGAGGTAGGAATTGGCATAATGCTAAGTCGATTTCTCCAATTCAAATCCCCTCCGAGGGGAGCAGGATATGACTCTTGTGATGTATCCACAACACCCGCCAAATTATCCTCTAACTTGAATCCATCTGTAATTTGTAGAAACCACTTGCCCGGAAATCATCAAAGGCCCTTTTGACTACCCGAACACGTGGAAGCCTCTAACCCGTCAATTGAAAGTTTAGAACAAACCGCAAATGAATGTAGAAAATCAATAATTCAAATGATCCACAAAGCGGGCGCCGGACATCCTGGTGGATCATTATCTGCGATCGATATTTTAGTTGCTCTTTATGGAACACAGATGAATTTTGACGTAAATGACAGAAATTCTCCGACGCGTGATAGATTCATAATGAGTAAAGGCCATGCATCTCCGGCAGTATATTCTATTTTACACCAACATGGTTTCATTCAACAATCAGATTTAGATGGTTTTAGAACACTTGGTTCAGTTTGTCAAGGCCACGTAGATATGAAATGGACTAATGGTGTAGATTTTTCAGCAGGCAGTCTCGGAATGGGATTGTCATTCGGGATTGGTACTGCATTAGCAGCAAGATTGGACAATCGTTCCTACCAAACATGGGTTATGTTAGGTGATGGAGAAACTCAAGAAGGACAAATTTGGGAGGCAATGATGGCTGCAAATTATCATGAATTGAATAATCTTCATGTGATTGTGGATCGGAATAGAATTCAAAATGATGATTTCGTAAATGTACAAATGGAGGTTGGCGATTTAGCCTCAAAAATCAAATCTTTCGGTTGGGAAGTTAAGGAAATAGATGGGCATAACATGGAAGAAATTACAGAGGCATTACAATGGTCATTGAATTCCACAAGACCATCTGCTATTGTAGCACATACCGTGAAAGGAAAAGGAGTATCATTCATGGAGGATAACCCATCTTTCCATGGTAAAGCTCCTAACGACACTGAATTAATTCAAGCACTGGAGGAGTTATCATGAGCGCTCCATCAACTGGTGGGGCTAGCAGGGATGGGTATGGGAAAGCATTGCTAAACATTGCCGATGACCCTAGAGTAGTAGTGATAGAAGCAGATTTAGGAAAATCTACCAAATCTTGCCTTTTTAGAGAAAAATACCCGGAAAGAACCGTTTCCCTTGGTATAGCCGAACAAAATATGGTTTTGGTAGCCGCCGGCCTTGCATCATGTGGTAAAGTCCCCTTTGCGAGTACATTTGCAATTTTCACAGAACGAGCTTTCGAACAAGTTAGGAATGGATTAGCAAGACCGGGATTAGTGGCTCACATCTGTGGAAGTCATGGTGGAATTCATACTGGAACAGATGGTAGTAGTGCTCAATCAATCGAAGATCTCGCTCTTTACAGAACCATACCAAATATGACAGTCTTACACCCTAGTGATGATTTATCAGCTACTGAATTAACACAACAATTACTAGACTACCACGAATCCTCCTACACAAGAACCGCCAGAAATAAGACTCCAAGAATCTACACAGAAAAAACTGTAAAATCCCTTCAGATAGGCAAGGGCACCATTCTATCCGAAGGAGATTCTGTCGCAATTATTGCAATAGGAGTTATGGTCCATAAAGCTCTGATGGCAGCTGAAAATCTTCGTAAAGAAGGCATTAATGTAACAGTTATCGATATGCATACTATCAAACCAATAGATACTGAATTATTGGATGATCTAGCCAATAATGTACAAGGAATAGTTACTGTGGAAGATCATTCAATTATTGGCGGATTGGGTTCTGCAGTTAGTGAATATCTTAGCGAAAATAATCCTACCCGAGTTGTTAAGATTGGAGTAGATGATAGGTTCGGAGAGAGCGGAGGCAGTGAAGAGTTACTGGAACTCGTAGGTTTGACCATTGAGAGTATTGAGTCCGCTGTAAGGTCAATCGTTGAATTATGAATTGTAAGTACCACATAATTGGGTTTGATTCAAGAACAGAATGGATTGGGGATTGTCTGTGACCAGCCTAGATGAGGTCAAGAAACTCCTTGATGGGAAGGTAGATCCAGAAGGGTTGGAAATCAATTCTGAACTCTATGAAATGGCAGAATCGATTTATGGGAGAGAAGCATTGGAACAGATGGGAATAGACGCTCCCGCTAGACCTACAGATAGTATTGTACAACCTAATGGGAATGCTAAACATGAAGTACAAATGCCCGTAGAACCAATTCCTCAACCTGAAATACCCCCTCCAAAACCAAAAAAACGTTCATGGTGGATCTTTATCCCATCGTTAATAATCACAATTACAATAATAGTAAATTTCGTGAGAGGGATAGGATGGATATTGCCATTATGCGACCCTCCTAATAGCGGAACAGTATGTCAGGATAAACTAATCTTGACGAGGATCATAGAATATCAATCTCCAGATTCATGGAGTCAGACAATGCAATTGGAACTCCTCGAAGTTGGAATTTCATCCTTTTTACTCATTGTAATGTTATTTTCAATAAGAAAAAGATAATTTTAGTACATTCTAGCTAAATGTTGTTTATTTGTTGTCATTTTTCCAGTTACTACACATGGTTGTGGTTCTGAATATGGTTCGGAACAATCACCTAAAAATGTCAGCCCAGTTGCTTTTTCTAAAATTTCTGCATGAGAGTCATTCCCATCGAATGCAAATTCGTAAACCTTACCCTCTTCTAATGGAGAATTCAATTTCCATCCATTATCAGTTTCAGTTATTCCGGGGAATTTTACTACAAATTTCTTCATATGTTCACTAGACCGTTGTCTTAATTCAGACTCAATATCGCCTATTGCCTGTGAAACAATTTCCAGTAGTAGATTTGAATCATGACTATCTTTTCCTCCCGTTCTTAATGTCATAACAAATTGACCAGATTTAAGGTCCCTTGGGCCTACTTCTATTCTAATGGGAACGCCTTTTATCTCCCAATCATAGTGTTTTGCGCCTGGACGTATATCTCTGTCATCAACCCTGACCCTATAACCATTAGAATGAAGTTGTTCTGCAATATTTTTGACTTTGAGGATTACATTATCATCGAGATGTTCAGCTACTGGCATAATTACAATCTGAATTGGAGCCACTTTAGGAGGGAAAATCAAACCGGAATCATCACCATGCATACCAACAATCGCCCCTAACATTCGCTCTGACATTCCAAATGTCGTTTGGTGACAAAATTTAGTCTCTCCATTTACATCTTCATACTTTAATTCGAAGGCTTTAGCCCATTGGTCTTTGTAATGATGGTATGTAGCAACTTGTAATGTTCTTCCATTTGGCATTACTACATCAACAGCATTGGAATACCAAGCACCAGGGAATGTATCCCAAACTGGTCTTTTTGAAATCAAAGCTGGAAAACATAGGTCATGGAGTAGGTTCTGCACAATGATGGCATCTTCTTTGATTTGTGCATCTGCACCAGATTGATCTTTATGGGCTGTGTGTGCTTCGAAAAAGTGAATTTCTCTAACGCGAATAAATGATCTGGTTTGTTTTGTTTCATATCGGAAAGTATTCACAATTTGGAACGTTTTCAATGGTAAATCACTGTGTGACCTTACCCAAAGTGGGAACATCGTATACATAGGGGTCTCACTAGTAGGCCTGAGAAACATGGGCAAATCTAATTCATTCTCACCCGCATGTTTGACCCAATAGACTTCCTTCTTGAATCCAGCGTCATCCTCATCCAATCTGAGTTCACTGGGGTCTACTCCCTGTTCCCTAGCCATTTTTAATAAGGAAACCAGTTTGTTTTCTTTCTCCAGTAAATCTTCCGGAACCAAGAGAGGAAAGTTGTATTCTTCATGACCTGTTCGATCCATTTCGGCTCTTGTAAGTCCGTCTATAAGCATCATAGCTTTCCAACCATATGGTTTCCAAACGTCCATTCCTTTGATTGGATACCTCTTGTCAACTAAGTCTGCTATTTCAACAATAGCGGGATACCAGAGGTTAAAATCTTCCTTTGAAGGAATGCCCCTCTTGGCCTTGTCGCGAGACGCCATGATTATACTCGCAATACATAATCGCTTGAATGTGACGATGATAAAGGCCTCAATAATCGGTGATTAGGTTGCATATCGACTTAGCCAAACCGCTGTCAGTTGTTATTTTCTCTACTGTACCATCAGAATGGACTATTCGGGCTCTCAATGACTTAGAATCGTGCATTTCTTCAAATATATTTGCAACTACTGCATCTACACCATATGTTTGAATTTGTTGTTTGGCTCTGTTAATTAATGTAGATTCATCAACATTAGTTTCTAATTTGAATCCTATGCGAATCGAATCTTTGACTAGACCTTGAAGTTCTCTGATGTGCTTTTTGCCAGGTTTTAATTTGAGGACCCATTCTTCAGCACCGCTAGGTTTCTTTCCGGTTTCAGGGTCTGTAAAATAATCTAAAACTGCTGCTGCATGTATCCATACATCAGGATTGTCGCGTTTTGCTACTGTTCGACAAACAGATAACATTCCATCCGGTGTACCATCTCTGTACACGGTTGGTAAAGCAAATGTTGGTCGTGCAGAAGTTTTTCCAACGATACAAATTACATCGTGACCCATTCGGTACAAATATTCGGAAATAAGCCAACCAGTTCTACCAGATGAGGCGTTTTGAATTGCCCTAACCGCATCTACTGGTGCCCTATTAGCACCTAGAGTAATTGCAACTGTTTTGGAGTTGGGATCATTATTTGCGATATGGCACAAAGAGGCTACTATGGAAATTGGATCTGGTTGTTTTAACTTCCCTTCTTCTATTTCATTCAATATCACATGACTCCCTTCATTTTTTAGTTCCTCAATGAGATTTGAGGTTACTGGATCATCGAATAAATCATTATGCATAGAGGGCACAAAAACAAGTTTGGAACCTCGACCTCTGGTGGCGGAAAGAGCCATCAAGAGAGGTGAATCGATTATTCCATGGATATGTTTAGCAATTGTGTTTCTAGTCGCAGGAGCTATTAACACAATATCGAAATCTTCTAATTGTGACATTTCACTACTCCAATCTAGATGTACTTCATTATCAGCCCCCCAAGATACAGCTAAAGGAGTAACAATTTTTGTCGCCTCTTCGCTCATTACAACCGTTAAATCCGCTTGATGCCGTCTTAACTCTCTCGTGAGTCTAATTGATTCGACAGAAGCTATACCTCCTGATATGGCTAACAATACTCGTTTCCCAGCCAGAGCATCACTATGGATAGCGACGCCGGTGTCCTTTGTCACAACACCCCGATAGTATGTATGTTCAAGAGTGCGTCGGCTTCCGTTGAAGTCTTAGAGGAAGGTCGATTCGCAGATATATGGCCAATAGTGATTTTGAATTATTCAGTCGTAGATTGATTACTTTTGGCCTCTTGGACCTGCTAATTATAGTATTGATATTTAGCACGTTATCATTCACTAAAAATTCGATAATTTTAGGCCTTAGCCTCGGATTCGGTTTATTTTCAGTTTTTTATGGTATCATTGTAATTATTGGATTTGCGAGGCGAAACCATCATTACGAAATCAAGTTAGCTAATTTCTTATCATTTGTTTCAGGATTTTTCCTAATGATTGGAGCTATACAAGTTTTGATAGCAATACTCGCAAATGACTTAATCCTGAGTTTACAAGGAATTTTATTGATTTTACTAGCTAATTCCACACGTAAAAGGACCTTTACACTCAGACATCCAACATATATTTCTTGGTATAGGCAGCATGCAAATTCTGCTCCAGTTTTGGGAACAAATGAAGTATTTGCTACCTGCCCGAATTGTAACAGTTTACTAGCAGTCGTACCACAATTATTGACAGCAAAAGATAAATGTCCACATTGTAGTGGTTTTTTGGTAATACGAGAAGAAGAATGATTCAAACTTTCTCCAAAGCAGTCGCTATCCCCATTCCCCCACCAATACACATAGTTGCTATTGCTTTTTGGGAATCTGTTCTGTCCAGGAGGGAGGCTGCTTTGCAGGTAATTCTGGCTCCTGAAGCCCCTAATGGATGACCGATTGAAATAGCACCTCCATCTAAATTGACTTTACTTACATCTATACCTAATTCATTGATACAAGCCAAACTTTGGGAAGAAAACGCTTCGTTAATTTCGAAGATATCAACTTCATCCAGATCCCATCCTGCTCTTTCAAGACATAGTAATGTAGAGGCAACAGGCCCCATCCCCATAAATTCAGGAGCGCAACCTGTTACAGCAGTTGAGACAATCCTAGCCAACGGTTTTAGGGAATTTTCTTGAGCGAATTCCTCACTACATATAATTGCAAAAACCGCGCCATCAGTTAATGGCGATGAGGTAGCAGCAGTAACAGAACCTCCTTCTTTGAATACTGGTTTCAATTTCTCTATAGATTCTAGATTTGTTTCATGTCGTATACAACCATCTTCTGAAACTAACCCGTCAGCGGTATTAACTCTACATATTTCAGCATCAAAATTACCATTTTTTTGGGCAAAGGATGATTTTTCATGAGAGAGTAGTGCGAATGTATCTTGGTTTACTCTATCGATGGCATATTTATCCGCTACATTCTCAGCAGTCACCCCCATGTTGATGTAAGCTTCAGGATAGGTTTCTTCCAAACTAGGACTCGGTGACCAATTGAAGCCCCTTCTCTTAACTCTAGACATTGACTCAATTCCCCCAACTAGGAAGCAATCACCCCATCCGCATTCTATATTCGCAGCCGCCACGTGAATAGCTTCCATAGAAGAACCACAAAGACGATTGAAAGTAGCCCCAGGTATTGTATTAGGTAATCCAGCAAGGAACGCTAACATTCTACCTAAGTTGTACCCCTGTTCACCTTCCGGATAAGCACATCCAACTAAAACATCATCAAATGAAGAGGGTGGGATTTTAGACCGTGAAATCAACTCCCTAGCTACTTGGCCGCCCATTTCATCAGGTCTAATTTTCTTCAACCTACCTTTGTGGGCTCGATCAAATGGCGACCTCATCCAATCGACTATAACCGCTCCCATGACCTACCCCTATGGGGATGGACGATAACTATTGAGTAATATCAATTATGAATGTGGGTTCAAGACCGGCGGGTTCTTGAAAGATAAATAAGTCCGCTACAATATGATAAGAGAATGCTCCAAACATGGGTTCTATGCCGATGACCACTTATGCCCAGCATGTAATGAAGAAGGGAAATTCATTATGAGGACGGGGGAGCGTAATAGCCTTGCCAGAAGACTAGCTTTAGTGTTGAGGCACGCCCCCGAAAAATTCGATCTTGAAATGGATATAAATGGTTGGATTGACGTCAAAGATATCATCAAACAATTCAAAAAAGGTGGAAAAAGATTTCATTGGTTACGGCCACATCATTTCAGAGCAATTGCTGAAACCGACCCAAAGGGAAGGTACGAAATTAGAGGGAATACAATTCGGGCAACCTATGGCCATACACTAGAGATAGAACTTGACCTACCTACAGATAACATCCCAGACACTCTTTATTTCCCATGTGATCCTGAACAGTGTGACAACCTACTCGAAGTCGGACTTACACCTAGTGGTAGGGCACATGTTCACCTATCCGCAACGATTCGTAATGCCGCGGAAGCAGGTCATGTTCACTTTTCACTGCCAACCATTTTAGAAGTCGATACTGCACAAATGAATGCTGCAGGGGAAACCATTTGGCATGCTGGAGTTACAGTATATCTAACCGAAAGTGTGCCACCTGAATATTTGTCAGTAATCGATAACGATGACCCAGAATATCTTGTAGCAAGGGCACGTTGGACTGAAGAAGAGTGAATTACTGAAATTCCCCACAAAGGGAACAGAAATCTAAATCTCCCAATAGTTCTGCATCACATTTATTACATCTGCCTACTGAATGTTTTTCTGATTTCACTTCAGTTTCGTTAATCACCCTGACGGGTTCATCACGAGTTATGAACGGATTGTCTATAGAATCATTCAATTTCATATTTTGTTTGAAATTGATACATTCTTGTATTGCGTTTTGTAATCTATTAGATACACGAATTCTTTCTTCTTGTGATTCAATTCTATCTAAATCAGCCAGTCTACTTTGTAACCATCTTTGAAATCTGTCGAGTTCACTGGTATCAGACATATACCTCGCAAAAGGATGGGGGAAATTAACCTGACCTGTGATAGTCCGTAAAATTTCTCCAATTACAGGATAACACAAAATGCCCCATCCCCTGGCCGAACTGATAATTGTGGCTCACATCTTGGTAAAATTTGGTGGCGGCCTAATTACAGATAAATCCCAATTAAAGACCATTAATCAGGGAGCTATTACTGAATTATCTGTGTTGATTCATTATCTAATCAATAATAACCATCAGGTTACGATTGTTCATGGTGCTGGGTCTTTCGGCCATCTTAAAGCAAAAAAATGGCAAATATCTGAAGGCGCTATTTCTGAAATTGAAAAGGAACAATTAGTTGCTGTAGCGGCAATCCGTAAAGATATGAAGGAACTTAATTCCTACATAACCAAGGAATTGGTAATACAAGGTGTAGAATCAATAAGTTTCCCGCCTTCAAATTGGGCCCGAGGTATCGGTCCAAATTTCAAAGGTTCATTAGCCGATATCGCAAGTTGTCCACAAAATACTGTAGCCATAACATTTGGAGACGTGGTAGATTGTGAAGAACCAAGGAATTTTGGAATCCTATCTGGTGATGATTTAATGGTAAGACTTGCCAAGGAAATCGACGGTATCACACACTGCATTTTTCTTCTAGGAGACACTGAGGGATTACTAACAGCACCACCTTCTGACCCAAAATCCAAATTAGTCCCGACTTGGTCAAGGAATCGAACAATAAATGGAGAACACAACACATCTGAGGATGTTACGGGAGGAATTTTTCTTAAATTAGAATCCGCAGCTGAAATCACCCAAGTGGTCTCTAATGTTTGGTTCTTAGACGGTAGAAATCCAAATCGCGTAAAGCAATTAATTGAGGCTGGGCATACGATAGGCACTCGAATCGTCCCCTGATTCGCCTTAAGCAACATCATAATCCATTTCCATTATAGGATGAATGCACTTCAAAGGACTGTAAATCATGACCGCTACTTCGACTCCACTGGATGGCTTGGATACTTCTCAAGTAGATATGATGGAAGAATTGTGCCTATGCCTAGATGAAAATGACAATGTCATAGATTCCTCGAGCAAATTAACCACTCACTATGGAGAAGGCATTAGACATAGAGCATTCAGTGTACTAATTTTTGACTCCAATGATCGTTTGTTGGTGCAACAGCGGTCTACAGACAAAATTACATTCCCTGGGGTTTGGGCTAATTCCTGTTGTAGCCACCCATTAAACATGACAGGAGAAAATGGAGATCCAGTAGAGGGAGTAATTAAAGCTGCAAAACGGAAGTTAAATCAAGAATTAGGTATACCAGAAAATGTTACGAATAATTGGAAGTTCAACCACATTGGTAGATTTGAATATAAATGTCGTTGGGACCAAGATTGGGTAGAACACGAAATTGATCATGTATTAATTGTAAGAGCGGACTGTGAAACCAATCATAATAGGAATGAAATTCAGGCAATCGATTGGTTAGACAAAAAAGCTCTAAGTGAAATGATGGAAGGTAAAGGTAGATGGAAGAGTCAACTAATAGCACCCTGGTTTCAAGCGATATACGTCAATTTCCTAAATTCGAATGATTTTACTTTAGAAGAGATAATTGATAATCCCATCAAAGAAATCATTAGATGTGAGGAATTATCTGTGAATCATCCGTCTAATTCCGCTAGTAATGTATTATCCGCACTGGAGAATCACAGAGATATTGTCGAGTCAATAATCGAAGATAGTCTATTAAAAATACAACAAGAACGATTGCGTGGTGCAATGTCACACCTCTTTACCGGCGGTGGAAAACGACTGAGGGCTATACTTCCTAGGCTAGTAGGCAATGCAGTAGGGAATGGGCATCAAGGCCATTATACACTTGGAGCTTGTATCGAAATCATACACAACTTCACTTTGGTTCATGATGATATTATGGATCAAGACCCAATAAGGAGAGGACTTGATGCAGTTCACGTAGCATATGACGATGCAACCGCCATAAACGCCGGTGACGCGATGTTGGCATTGGGCTTTGAAATGCTGGCTGACAGCGAACACATACAAGATTCTCAACTTCGACAAGTAGTCAGTGCAATTGGAGAAATGGTTAGGCATGTCGCTGAAGGGCAACAAGAAGATTTCGAATTTGAAGAAAGAGAAAATGTTTCTGAGGAAGAATACATAGCGATGATTGCCGGAAAAACTAGTGCTATGTTCAAGACCTGTGCCGAGACTGGAACAATTTTAGCCGGAAAAGATAAGTCAACGATAGAAAACATGGCTAAATGGGGCCTTAACCTGGGATTATGTTTCCAAATTATGGATGATTATATTGATATGACCAGTGACACAGAAACTCTCGGTAAACCTGCTGGAAGTGACATAATTCAAGGTAAAAGAACACTGATTGCTATACATGCTCTTGAGAGTGGTGCTAATCTACCAAATTTCAGGAAATTGTTTGGAACAGACTCCGATAATTTGACTGATTTATCTACAGCCGTTGAAGAACTTCGAGATAATGGTTCAATTCAATATGCTTTAGATAGAGCATTGGAACATCATAAAATCGCCCATGACTGTTTAGACAAACTAGATCAGTCGGAATCAGTCAATCTACTAAGAGATATGACGGATTTCCAATTGGTTAGAATCAATTGATTAATCCGTGTAGTTTGCTTCAGTAGGAACTTCAGGCTTGAGGCCTTTTCGTTCTCTGATTTCACCGACTGTCTTTTCGAAAAGCGATGGTGGCAACATCTCAAAACCTGCATTTTCGGTATTCCAAACAGCCCTTCCTTGACTGGCGGCTCGAATATCGTTTGAGAATCCAAAAGTTTCCCCTACTGGCATTTTTCCGATAACAGAAGCAGTTCCACCATCCACCGGCATGTCTTCAATAATTCCTCGGCGATTTGTAACCTCTCGAGTAACCCCCCCAATCACATCATTTGGAGCGTCGACCCGTATGTTTTGCATTGGCTCTAGGATGACTGGACGGGAACGAATGAGTGCACCCCTACAGGCATTTCTAACCGCTGGAATAGTTTGAGCTGGACCACGGTGAATTGCATCCTCGTGTAATTTTGCATCTACTAGTCTCATCATGACTCCCATCATTGGTTCTTCTGCTAGAGGGCCTTTCTTGCAGACTTCGTTGAATCCTTCAATAATCAACTCTCTTGTCTCGTGTAGGTTTTGAATACCTTTTGTGTCGTTAACTAGAACATTTGTTCCGTGAATAGCATATATTTTCCTCATCAAGTCTTTTGACATTCCGTATTCCGCGAATCGGTTCCCAATTTCTTTGGCATCCTTGTTTCTTACGGTTCCATCTCCAAATACACCCTCACGTAATGCTTGAATTACATCTGTGGGTAATGGTTCCGCTTCAATATAAAATCTGTTGTGTCGATTAGGCGATTTTCCTTCAAAGGCCCGTCCATCATTGTTAGATTCGATTGATTCTCTGTAAACAACAATCGGTTCACTGACCTTTACTTTGATACCCTGTTCTTCTTCCAATCTATATACGGTGATTTCTAGATGTAACTCTCCCATCCCCGCAAGTAATGCTTCGCCGGTCTCTTGATTCGTAGACACTTGAAGTGATGCATCCGACTTAGCAAGACCTCTAAGTGCATCAATAAATTTCGGTAGGTCTTTCATAGCTTTTGGTTCGACGGCCACAGTAACTACTGGTTCCGAATAGTGGCGTATTGCCTCGAAGGGTTCGGAATCTTTGTCTCTAGAAATTGTTACACCCGCTGCTGCACTTCGAATACCAGTAATTGCAGCTATATTTCCAGCGGTTACCGATGGGACTTGGATTCGATCTCCACCGACCATCATGGCAACTTGTTGCACTCGCTCTGCTTTTGCAGCCCCAATAGCCCAAAGAGATTCTCCGTGTTTTATTGATCCGGAGTAAACTCTTCCTACAGCGACTTCACCTGCGTGTGGGTCCATCCAAATTTTAGTTATCATCAGTGAAAGAGGTCCACCAGAGTCGCACTCCATCATAGCCTTGCCTTCTTCTGAATCGAGATCTCCTTGCCAGATGTTGGGGATTCTGTATTTTTGTGATTCTACTGGTGAAGGTAGAGTCTCCACAGCCATGTCGAGTAGAACTTTGTGGACCGGTGCCTTCTTTGCAAGACCGCGCTGGTCATCAGCCGCGCAATGCTCGAAAATATCTTTGAAATTTAATCCAGATTTTTGCATATAAGGAACTGACATCCCCCAGTTATAATATGCTGAGCCAAATGCTACTGTTCCATTCTGAACCGATACTTGCCATTCCTTCCGGACATCTTCCGGAGCAAAAGTAGAGATCAAATTATTGACTTTAACAATGATTTTCTCAAACCGGGCCATCATTTCCGGACCATCTATTTGTAATTCATTGATTAAACGGTCTACCTTGTTAATAAACAGTACAGGCCTTACCTTCTCTTTCAATGCCTGACGGACTACAGTCTCAGTCTGAGGCATGGTACCTTCAACAGCACATGCAAGGATTATACAACCATCTACAGCTCTCATAGCTCGAGTAACGTCACCGCCAAAATCGACGTGCCCTGGAGTATCAATTAGGTTGATGAGATAGTCATCTTCACCTACCAAGTGAACCATAGAAGCGCTTGCCGCATTGATAGTAATCCCCCGTGCTGATTCTTGTTCGTCGAAATCCAATACTCTGGATTTACCGGCAAGGTCTTCGGACATCATACCTGCTCCGGCAATCAAGTTGTCGGAGAGTGTGGTTTTACCGTGGTCAATGTGTGCAGCGATTGCTAGATTCCTAATTCTGTCACGCATATGCATAACTTCTGTTGCTCTTGCAATATTGTCTTCCTTTCGGCCCATTTTCTCAACCTCTAGTTGGGCCGGCGACCTGACATCGGTTCATAAATCCGATTGTATCACTACGTGATACAAAACGAAAGTCCCCCGTGTTGGAAATTGCCATCATCGTGCGGATGCTGCAATTCTTTCAATCTCATCTTTCTTACCAACAGCAAATGATGCGACATCACCCGCTGCGGCTTTATTGAGTTCGGAAATTATACCCTGAGTTAGAGTTCTAGTACTCTTTGCAGTGGCTGAAGTGCAGCCTACTGACAGATTCCTCAAAGCCACATCGAGCCTCCTACTTGGAGAGGAATCTACAGCCTTTGGTTGGCTCACAGCACCGAACTTAATTCGTGTGGTTTCTTCACAGGGGGCGGAGTTTACTATTGCATTGATAAAATGTTGAAGTGGGTTCTCACCAGTTTTCTCGGCGATATTGTCGAGAGCTGATTCAAATGCTTTTGCACAATGTTGTTTTTTACCGCTAAATTTACCAGTTCTCATTAGATTATTGATGAATCTCTCAATTACAGATAGTTTTGATTTACCAAACCATGCATTAGCATGCCTTCCTCCACTATGAGGGGTGCCTATTGTTGTTAGATTGATGTAGGGAGCTAAACCCGGGTCTCCGCATACAACTTCTTGTGCGTCCCATTTGCCAAATACCATTGTTCCGATACCGGCTATCGGTGCAGCTTGTTGTGGTTCGCTTTCTGTCATGAAAATCACCTGATCGGTTTTTCTTTTCGTCCACGAACCATCTCATCAAGAGAGACTCCGTTGACCTTGATAACCTTGAATCGGACTCCTGGCAAATCTCCGTATGAACGACCCATTCTACCTCCAATTCCTTCGACGAGTACTTCATCGTGTTCGTCGATGAAAGAAATTGCTCCGTCCCCTGGTGCGAATGCGGTCAATTTGTTTCCTGTGCGAATTAGTGAAATCTTGACGGCCTTACGAATACCTGAGTTTGGTTGCTTAGCCTCAATTCCAACCTTTTCGATTACAATACCCTTAGCTTGAGTTGACCCTCGAAGGGGATCATGCTTGAGAACGCCTCCTTGGCGCCTCTTGTTTTCACGGTTCTTGAATTTCCTTTCGTTCCAACGGAACCTCTTACGATCCTTCTTCATTTTCGGTCCAGAGAACAAACCACGACCCAGTACAAACACCTCGAAGGAACGCCCCGCCGACCTACCCCCCATATAAGAGCGTGACGGACTCACCAAAGGTGTGGTGTATAGTGGCCAATCTTCACCAACATTCAAGCAGCAGTCGCGTCGGGTAGCAATCATGGCCTTTAGGGACCTATTGGTAGGAGCTGTGGAAGTTGATGACCCAATTAGTGTCAATCACGGAATGCTGAATCATTCTGAATTGATAAATCACAAGGCTGTAGTATTCAATAATATTCCAGAATCAGATGGCCTTAGGTCGGCAGTAAATGTCCTCGCTAGAGATCGTTTGTGCGAAATTTTCAATATTAGTCCAGGCGAATTAATCGATGTTCTTGCATGGGCTATGGCTAATCCTTCAGAACCCCAATTAGTCGATTCAAATAATGCCCCTGTACTAGAAAATACTCAAGAATGTGTAGACCTCACAAAATTACCAATTCCATGGCACTACCCAGAAGACAGAGGGCGATATCAATCCGCTTCTGTCATTATTGCTGAATATCAAGGTGTTAGAAATATGTCATTCCATCGGCAATTTCTTCGAGACGAAAATCATTGCGTGTCTAGATTTGTGCCAAGGCATCTAAGGACCATGACCGATAAAGCTAGGGCAAATGGAGAAGAAATTGACATTGCTGTAATTAATGGGCCGGACGCTACTGTATTACTAGCCGCCGCAATGTCATTTACTCATGACTTAGATGAATTAACTGTTGCTGCAGCGTTGCACGAGAAATTACATGGTAAGCCACTGGAATTAGTCACATTATCCAATGGTATTGAGGTGCCAGCTGATTCGGAATATGCCATGGAAGCCAAAATTACATTGGCAGACGATGATGAAGGACCATATGTAGACATCACTGGAACAGTAGACGATGTTAGGCAAGAACCAGTAATCCAATACGATGCAGTTCATCATAGAAACCAGGCTGTTTTCCACGCCCTTATTCCAGCAGAGGTTGAACATCGAACATTAATGGGTCTACCTAGGGCACCAACAATCAAAGCAGCGGTCAACGAAGTTGTGCCCTGTTCAGATGTATACATGACAGATGGCGGAAGCGGATGGTTGTCTGCAGTTGTTGCAATAGAACCCAAGAAAGACGGCGATGGCATGAAGGCAATCAAAGCTGCTCTACATGGTCATGGTTCTATGAAGCAGGTCACTGTTGTTGATACTGATATTGATTGTTCTAATCCGGTTCGGGTAGAATGGGCATTGATGACAAGATGGCAACCAGACAAAGATACTTTGATTTTATCAAATCAAAAAGGCTCAAGTTTAGATCCATCTCGGGGAGAAGACGGGTTGACAAGTAAGATTGGAATCGATGCAACTCTACCTCCTGGAATAGATCGTAAACCGTATCAAAGCGTATTATGAGGTAGTAACATGAGGACGGCCGATATCGGTGTAAGCCTCCAACATCCAAGAAGGAGCCTTGGTAACAGGTACAGAAGCCAAGCAGAGAAATTCTTCAAATTAAATGAAAAAGATATCACAAATTTGTCTTGGGCTGAACAGAGTGCTAGACAAGCAGTCTTACACGATTTTACTCATCCAGACAATTGGAGAATTTTACTTGAAATCAAAGTATCATTGCACGATAATGAAGGTATACGGTCTGTACTGGATGAGGTGTTTCTAATCCTAGGACGCGATCCCGAACTATTATCCCAAATTAACAAAGATAACTTGTTGGATTCAGCATCAAATTTACTTGAAGCCGCTTTATCAGTAGATCCATTAGATCCAGATGATTGGTGGAATTTAACCATGAAAGAAGGAGGTGTTGAGGGTTTCTGTGAGAGAATACGACGGCTAGATTTCACTGACCCTCGTGCAAATATTTTATTTTCCAGAAGAATGGAAAGATTACTAGAACATGGATTTGAAGAGGAGTATCTTGATTTAACCAAGAAATTACTAGCCCAAAGACCCTCGAATCATGAAGCCTGGGATAGAATGGGTAAACTCCATGAAAGGAGAAATGAATATGACTTAGCCTGGTTTTGTTATGATCAAGCCCAAGCACATTCCACTAGCCTAAAATCTAGGGAAGAATTTAGAACAAGAATGGAAGACAAAATTGATGGGCGAACCACAAAACCATGGAAATCACCAGATATATCAGATAGAGTAGAGTTTCTCACCCGCATGCAATCTTTAGCCGAAAATAAACATCAAGATACGATTTCATCAATTGGTGAAAGCACCGAAGAACAAGGATTAACAGAATTACAAATCGCAGAAGAATTGCTGACTAAAGACGGAATTTCTGAGGCATTCTTCATCGCTAGGCGTCTTGCAGCAGAAGGAGATTCGGAAGCTAAATCATTGGCGGAAAGAATTCAAGAGATGATGAGAAATGAATAGCGAAACGAATTGGGTCGTTGTTTGGGCGGTTCCAACGCAAGAATTAGAAATGCCATGTTGGTTAATGGTTAGACATAAAGAACGTGGCTGGGAATTACCCGGTGGTTTAATGATAGAAAATGAAACGTATGATATTGCTGCATTAAGGGAACTTTATGAAGAGTCAGGACTTCTAGGTATTGCAACAAATTTCGAAACTGATTTAGTCAAAGATGGTGTTGTGGTCAGAGTTATTGTTGACGAAGAACCACAGCCATACGGTTGGGATTCAAATGATGAAAAAATACTCGAAGTTGGTTGGTGTGTTGACATTCCCGCTGACTTATATTGGGGAGAAGAAGAGATTCAAAAAATAATCAATCATGATTGGAGCGCTTCTAGTAGTCTTTCGTCCTGAATTTTATCCTTCTTTGTGCTTATCGTTTCAATCCAATTTTGATTATTTAGCATAATTGCAGCGTCGATTATCATTCCTAAATCATTACGTTCAGTACCGCTCACATCTCTTGATAAAATCGGTATTATATTTTCTATCAATTCTACAACATCTAGTTTGTTGGAAGGTATCCAAGAAGAACCAGGGGAAGATCGAGGTTGAGCATTTTCAATTCTAACATCCATCCGTGGAGCATCATCTACAACTTCTTCCAAGGCTATATCTAACCATTCGAGGGAAGCTACAAGTGATTCCGCCTCCATATTTGATTCGAGAAATAAATGCCTGGCAGTCCATAGGTGCCTCATTGCTGAATCTAGATCTTCCATTGATAACAAAATTCGACCGACCTCTAAACGAGATAATCCTCTTATTTCATTGGGGAATCCTGATTCTTTGGTAATGTCAGCATGGACTGCTAAAGCCATCATAACCTCACCACGATTACTGTGCCATGTAGCTTGATTTAGCATTGCAATACCATGCAAAGCCGAGTGGGGCGATATTGCATTGAGTCTTTCAGCACACCACCTTAGTTCTGCACCAGAAACTTCCTGGCCCTCTAAGGCAAGTAGTGCACGTTCCATTCTAATTCTAACTTCACATTCTAAATCACGTTCCTCACCCGATCTAGAACGTTCCAATAGTTCAGAACTTGTCACACTCGCGTTAGCAATATCTCCTTCCATCAACAAGCCCTGTAGCCCAATTAAATCTCGTTGAAGTGGAGTTAATAGAGTTAGAATCTCATCGGGCCCAGGTATATTTTCTAAAATCATGCTTGATGCTATTAGAAAGATGGAATCCTTTGGTAGGTCAGAAATTTCAATTACCCCAAGATTTAATTTTTCTAAGAGGAGTTTTATGTCATTCATTTTATCACTCCTTATGCTAGATTCGCCAATATAATTGATTCCAATTCAACTTCATCACAGATTCCTGACCAACCGGCTGCACCAGGGTGCCCACCACCCTCTCCACCCAATCTATTGGCTAAATTTTCCATAAATTTACCCAAATCAATACCCTTTTTTGTAGCTGTTTGACTAGCCCTAGCACTTAATCTAACATTATCTGATTGTCTTTTGTAAACGAATGCAGCATGTGCTCCAGATGATAGTAAAGCGTGGGCAACTAATCCTTCATTGGTACCAGCCCTAGTAATTGCAACCATAAATTCCCCAACCTCTGATATTTTAGAACGGGAGACTGCTTTGTGGATTGATATTCTTTGAGAGTGATTCAAATCTTCACTTTCCATTTTTTCTATAATGTCGACAGGGTTTACTCCGGATAATTCACTTATTTCGGACACTCTCTTATGGCAACCAGGCCTAGAATGCTTGAATCGACCAGTATCAGATATGATTGCTGACAAAAGGAGGGAACCCTGATTTGGGCTAGGTTCAAGATTTTCTAATTTCATCCACTCCCAAATCATTTCTGCAGTTGAAGAACAATCCCCAATTAACTCAAGGGTTTCTTTAGGCCAATCATCAGATGCAGCAGAGTGATGATCAACGACACAAATAGGGACGTCTGGGAGCCGGAAACCAACCTGACTAGGTGAAGCACAATCGACAATTATCAAACCGGCCAATGTGCGAGGAAAAACCGGTCTCTTTGGGTCAATGTGGAAGAAGTTATAGTCAACCTCATCGAGCATCTTTTTTGCCAAACCACCCATGTAAATACCACAAGTTTTGGAGTCCGCTGATATAGCAGAACATAGCACAATTCCAGAACCAATGGTATCCATATCACCATTTTTATGAGTGATTATTGCTATTGGCCCATTTGAAGAATATTTTTCTAACCAATCACTCAATTGGGACATATCTATTGACATCAAAACCCTCAATCAATCAGCGTTTTCTGTGGCAACTTTGTACTCAGCAAGTAACTCTTCTTCTCTTTCGTTCAAATTACTTAGATGAGTTTCAAGTGTTTCTTTAGTTGATCCCAAATCATCCCCGAGGGATTCCCTATCTTCAACTTCCAATAGTACACCGCCAAGAGCACGGTAAACCGCCCTGTCTGGAGATTGATTATTTAGCGCCTCTATAGTCAAGGATACCTCGTTGTATTGTGCTGTTAAAGATTGGATTTGGCTTCGAATAATCTGTAATTCTTGAACGATGCTTTGAAGTTGTTGTTGTTCCATGTAGGTTCACCCCTTACTCTACTGATTTTAATGCGTCGTGAGCAGCGGCAAGTCCTCTCATTACGGTATTCCAACGTGCTCTCATATCTACGAATAACGGCTCGAATTCTTCAACAATAATCATATCTTGGTTAAGACTAACTTCCGCTTCTGTAGTTAATGCAGCAAACAAAGAATTAGCATATTTGCTGGTGACTCGCAAAGATAAGTTGAGTGGTTCACTCTTCTTCATCGCTGACATTTTCTTCACCAGCTAACTTGCGTTCGTATTCCAAGGCTGCTTGTTGAGCAATCACAGTCATGTCAGTGGCTGTGGCACCTTCCATGCCACGCCTGATTACTCGGGTATTGGCATCGGTAGCACGAGTAAATGGTTCCCAAACACCGCCTGAAAATTTATGACCGCATTTTTTGCATTCCCATATACCTGCTACTTGACGCGTTACCTTTTGGTAATGGCATACCGGACATGTATAATTTCGAGACTTCTTCTTTAGCGCTGCCCCTGCCCTTCTTCGTACACTTACACCATATCGTGAACCATACTTTGCAGTAGCACCGAGTTTTTGAGTTCTCTTTGCCATTTCACTCACCTTCTAATTTTTCGTTCACTAAATCTCGGAGTTCGGCACATCTTGAGCGGGCCTCATCCATGATGTCAGCGAATTCGGCGGCCGTGAAGATTCCCTTTAGACCCTTCTGCAATGAATGGACGTGATCATCATCACCCAAGGTTATGTGTATCCTTTCATCACCACCGAGTTCTTCTCTCTTGTCGGCATCATATACAAATCTGCCACCGACCTTATGGTAAGAACACATTATAGGAGTCTTGGATACCTCTAATGGCATATCTTCTCCAACTTCAAATCTCTCAGCAGGGACAGTTGCACTGCGAAGAGCAGCAATTGCTGCAAGTCCAAATGCATCGAATAAATTACCATCATCCGATACTGCAAATACGTCAAGGATAACCTGCCAAGCTTTTTCTCCCGGAATGATGCACAAATCTTCGGTATTAATACAACCTGATTCCCTAATTCCCCTGTCCACAACTCGACCAAGTTCGATCGATTCGGCACTAGGCGGTCCTGCTTCCCAATTTCTACCGGCTACCGGTCTGACTTCAGCACTGCACATGAGACCGCCTTCATTAGGTCGGTCGGGGTAAGGTGTCATGATCTGAAATTTGACGCCAGCTAATACAATAGTGTCCCCCATTCTTACTCTAGCTGAACCCTCTGCACGTGGTAGACAATTGATTTCTAATTCTACATCTCGTCCTTCAAATCTCTGACGACCGTCATGCCTCTTGTCTTCGAGTGCTAATTCTGCTAGATGAGAGCGTAGTAATTTAGGCACTAATGGTATGCTCATCATTCATCGCCTCCCTTTAGCGCTCTAACCATCTCTTCATGTATCACCTTAGCAGCTTCCATATTGTAGTCCCATGCTTCTTGGAATTGTTCAGGAGATAAGTCTCCATCCATCTGTAAGAAAACTAATTCGCCAGTATTCGGCAAAATACCCATTGGTAGATCTGCTTCACCATAATTGTCCTCTTCTTTGTTGAGGTCACAAACTACTATGTCGTGAACTTTTCCACTAGCAACTGAAACCACCATATCAGTCATCGGAATTCCTGCATGAGCAAGGGCGACGGATGCTGCAGTTATTCCCGCACATCGTGTACCAGCTTCAGCACAAATAATCTCTATTTCAACTCGGATTTTACTTCTTGGATAAAGTTCCGTAAGTACAACACTCTCCAATGCTTCTGCAGTTACTTTCGAAATTTCTCTACTTCGGCGATTAAATCCAGGTCGGATTCTGTCAGTGGTTGAAAACGGCGCCATATTATACCGGACGTCTAAGACGGCCCTATCTTGCCGTTGGATCTTTCTCGGGTGGGCTTCCATTGGCCCGTATACTGCAGCAATGCAGTCATTCAGTCCCCAGCGAATTCTTGCTGAACCGTCGGCTACTGGAATAACTCCTGTTTCTATTGATACCGGACGAACCTCATCTTTTGTTCTACCATCTAGGCGTATTCCGTTATCATCTATACACTGTACATCTCCATATCCGCCCATCAGGCATCACCTCCAAATTCTTCTACCTTAGCTTCGGTTAGTAAAGCGTTTAATCGATCTCTGGCATTAATGATACCATCTAGGTCACCATCAATCCAAACGCGACCATTGTCACCAGCAACTACTCTACATTCTGTATCTTCCTTGAGTTGGCGTAGATTATTTCCACCTCGGCCGATTAGTCTACCGAGTAAGTGTGGATCAATTTCTTCAACGCTTCCAGAGCGAATTGCGCGCAGACCCATGCCTTTCATCGTCACAACGCTAGAATGATTTTCTTCTACTTCTTGAACGCGGCATAGAATAGCATCTCCAATATCCAGAACCTTTCTTATTCCACCGAATTCAGCCTTAGAAGGACCGAGACTCATTGGTAAAATAGCGTTGAAAGGTGCTCCGATATCGATGAACCAGATATTACTGGTACAACCTTCGATATATCCTATCACCAAATCGCTAGGCCGGGGCACATAGGATGTGCGCCGTGGCTCTATCGAGACGGTACCGCCCCGATTGTTCATTCTTCCTTGCTTCAAAGCACGAAGTCGGCCGTTAATGGCCAGGACACCGTGTCCTGCTTCGTACTCCCCAGAATCGCCTAGGTCGTCCCCAGGGGCGACAAGCAGGGGTGCTTGTCGGGATCTACGCGGTCCGTCCGCGCCATTGTCTCCACTCATGTTATCGAGCCGCGCGACCGACCCACCATTCATAACCATATATGCTCACACCTACGGTGTGTCTAAAGATGAAAACTAATCCAATTCCTTCACATCAAGGCCTGAGCTTCTTTTTGCCACCCTACTTATCAAATCTGATTTCATACCACCAGGACATTCTACAACGCAAGCCCACGAACCATCGGCCAACCACTCTTCCCTTTGAATAGAGTCTCTAATCAATTGGTACACACCACCGTAATCCTTACCTTGAATTCTAAAAGCCAATCTAACAGTAATAAATTGAAGTGGAATTAATGCTCTTATTGCATCTACAGCATTCTGAACCTGGCGCTCAACCGACAGAAATGGATCCACACTAAAACGAGCCTCAGCAAGTGCATTTTCGATTCTAGTTGGTGGATGTGGACCTCGTGTTTTTGGATCGGTGGCTGTAGTAGCGATTGCATTAACGATTTGTTTCCGTTTTGTTTCTACCATTTTTTTCCTTTGAACAGTCGTTAATTGAATAGTGCCTTCTCTGAGGATTTTATCAACGCATACGATTAATTCAACACTACCAAAGATATTCTCTAACGCATCAGAAGTGGGGCGGTCACCTGATTTAACATCTGACCAAACTTCATCTGTAGCCAACAAATCTTCAATGATAACAGCATCATTATTCTCTTTCCACTGTGCTACCAGTTCCGGGTCTACAAGAATCTCGAAGCGATTCCCGCCTTTCTCGAGACGGGCTATGACAGCATCATCGAGACTAACCATGAATCGGGAGGGAGACATTAGCCCTTAGAACAATCGGGATGAGATTCCCAATTAGTTAAGCTTGGTTAGGTGTGAAAGTGTGGCTTCTTTGTCCAATTTTGTGTATCCATTTCCGTCTACAACAGCAATCTCCACAGCATCGTGGTTCAAATCTTCTTCGATTGAATCCCTGAGGGCTTCCAAGCCCATCTTTATCGCTGCATTTTGTGTCATGTTTTCTTTCCATTTCGATTCAAAATGGTCTATTACGGTTGAACGGCCACGACCAATAGCACCGGCGTGGTATGACTGATACGCACCTGATGGGTCTGTCTCAAACAGATGCACACCATCAGCGTCAACACCTGCGATTAACAATGCTGTACCAAAGGGTCTTGCTCCACCATATTGTGTGAATGATTGCATGTAATCACACATTTTTTTGACAAGTGTAGTTACAGGTATAGCGTCTCCATAAGTCATCCGGTTAACTTGACATTGAACTCGAGCTCTGTCAACCAGTTGTCGAGCATCTGCAACTAGTCCAGAAGTTGTGAACCCAACATGATTGTCGATTTGGTACATCTTTTCGATAGAATCAATGATTACCAATTTACTGGAAATTCTTTTGTCGACAATTAATACAACTCCATCACGAAATTTTAGACCAACTGTTGTTGTGCCTCTTTTTACTGATTCACGAGCATACTCTACTTGGTATAGACGTCCGTCTGGTGAAAAGGTCGATACTCCATGGTCATATCCTCGTCCGCTCGGCTGCATTACAATCGTAATTCTCCTGAGCCGGCCTCTTATCAACCTTGACCGCAATGCTGTCTGGTGATTTGCAGAATGGTATAACCTGAAATTTACAAGATCGGGATTTAGTTGAATAGGCTAATTGATTGCTAGGGACTAGTTCGGAAGTCCGTGCGCGTTGCTATCTTAGCCTCAGGAGGAAAAGATTCCACCTATGCTTGCTGGTGGGCTATCATGCAAGGATGGAAGGTCGAGGCTCTGATTACTATCCACATAACTAATGACGATTCTATGATGTTCCAAATCCCTAACACTTCAATTGCAGGACTTCAAGCATACTCTATGGGTGTGCCTTGGTTGCCGATTTTATCAGATGGTAAGCAAGAAGAGGAGATTTCTGATTTGGAAAATGGAATAAATGGCCATACTGACGTACAGGATGCGTTTGAACGAGTTGTTTTCGATACCGAAGTTATCGAGTTTTCTGATGACTTACACTTACAATTATCAGTTTTGGAAATCGATGCGCTTGTAGTAGGAGCGCTTCGTTCGGACTACCAAAAAACAAGGATTGAACGTATGTGTGAAAAAATTGGGATAATCTCGTACTGCCCACTTTGGCATCATGAACCAAAAGAACATATGCAATCCTTGGTAGAACATGGATTCGATGTTCGTATTGTTTCCGTATCAACCGATGGTTTAGGGCAGGAATGGCTAGGGAAACAAATCACTCAACAATCCCTCAAAGACCTCATAAAAATTTCCACCAAATTCAGATTCAACTTAGACGGAGAGGGTGGGGAGTTTGAGACGATTGTAGTTGACGCCCCGCATATGAGTCAATCAATCGAGGTTTCGGGCCACTCCGAATGGAAAGGAAATAGAGGAACTTGGATTCTAGATTCAGCAACAATTTCTAAATTCCAACCATCCTAACCGGGACCTTAGGCATCCGCTAGCCTCAAGGGGGGTAGTCAAGTCGAAGGCACACGGGGAACACAGTGTCAGTCTCACCACTGGATTACCGATATGGACGACCCGAAGCTAAAGAAATCTGGTCTAGGGAAGGTCGACACAGTAGACAATTAGAGGTAGAAAGAGCCCTGGTATGGGCTCACTGCCAACTTGGCCGAGTATCCGCAGAACACTACGATATGATTGCTGATATCTCAGACCCAGGTATTGTCACCGCAAATAGGGTGGACGAAATTGAAGCCGAAACACGGCATGATATAATGGCACTAACAAAGGCCATGGCAGAAAAGGCCGGAGAAGCGGCTTGGTGCATACATTTGGGTGCGACAAGCAATGATATTGTGGATTCTGCTGTAGCCCTACAGATTAGAGATTCAATCAAATTACAAAGAAAGAGTTTGCTGAGGCTACTCTCGACCCTCTGTGATTTAGCAGAGAGAGAAAGAGATACAGTAATGCTCGGTAGAACACATGGCCAAGCAGCTGTACCGATTACATTCGGGCTAAAGATCGCTGTTTTTGTAGATGAATTCAGAAGACATCTTGTAAGGTTAGACGAATTAGAATCGAGAGCGATTACAGGAAAATTCCTAGGAGCTGTCGGAACAGGTGCAGCGCAAGGTGAGAATGCAAAAGAATTGCAACAACTAATCCTTCAACATCTAGGATTAACGGTACCAGTAGCGACAACACAAGTGGTTGGAAGGGATCGCTACATCGAATGGGTTGGTTGGATGTCTAATGTAGCCGCCTCAGTTGAAAAGTTACTACAAGAAGTAAGGAATCTACAACGCTCAGAAATAGCCGAAGTTGGCGAATGGTTCGATGTAGAAAAGCAAGTTGGTTCTTCTACAATGGCTCACAAAAGAAACCCAATTACTGCCGAGAATGCTTCTGGTTTAGCAAGAATTGTTCGCGCCATGATTATCCCCTCCTATGAAAATGCTCTATTGTGGCACGAGAGGGATTTAGCTAATTCTTCAAGTGAACGATTCACCCTTTCTCATGCAATGATTTTATTGGATGATATTCTGGCAAAATCAGACAGAGTTATGAGTAAATGCGTGGTTGACACCGAGAGAATGTTAGCAAACATAGAATCTCAAAAAGGGCTAGTGATGGCAGAGAAAATAATGTTAGCATTGGTCAATGAAGGTATTCACAGAGACCAAGCCCACGAAATATTACGAGCAGCTTCAATGGTGGCAGTTGCTGAAAATCGTCATCTTCGATCAGTTTGTGGAGAAGATGATTCGGTAACTAGTGCCTTTACCTCAGAAGAATTAGACCAACTATTCGACCCCTCAAGTCACCTTGGAGTCAGTGGTGAAATTGTAGACGAAGCAATAGCACTGGCAAGAGCGATGATTTAGCAATAGTAATGCTAATCCACCCTGAGTTTTACAGACTCCAATAATGCTTGACCTAGAATCCGGCCCGGTTCACGTTTCTGTGGAGGAGGGAATAGGAGGGACTAGCCTCTGTCTAAGCCTTGCAGTAGATGTATTAAAGTCTAATTTTCGTGTTGTCTGGTTAGGTAGAAATACGTTACATCCTCAAAGGACTCAAGAGATATTTTCAGGACTTAACGGATCTCAATTGGATAGATTTTTTTTCATGGAGTTTACCACAAATTTACTTGCTAGGGTCAACGCTTTGAACCCCCTAATCAAAAGATTAGACGAAACTGACTTGATTGTCATTGATGATTGGTGTCCCTCTTCAGGCAGAGCAACTGCTGATGATTTGAAAGCGGTACGTAATTTGATTTCGACAACAAACAATACTAGGTTAATCTTGACTTCAAAGGCCTATGAATCACCATCTGCAGACGAATACAAATGGAAGAGCAGGGGTTCTCAAATTTCTGGATTAAGGCAAGTTTGGTTATTGAGGGAAGAAGGCATTAGAAATTATCGCAAACTAATCGACGGCGAACAACAAACCAGATTGAGACTGAGTGAATCTGGTTTTTCCATTGTTTGATTATTATTCAGAATCAAATCTTTCAGTTAATAATTTATCAAGTTCAGCCAATGCATTAGCGTCTGGTTCTTCGAGGCTCTGCGGATTTCTGGCATTACCGGAATAATCTTCAGTCTCAAATATTATTTTCTGACGACGTTTTTGTCGTAATCTTAGTAAAACCCATATCAATAAGCCTGCAGACATTGACAATAACACAGAGATAATATTCTGGCCATCTGCCATACCTTCACCACACAACACTTAGTCTTGATTATTCTGTCCAATTGGAAGCCCTCTATCCAAAGGTTTTGCCAAATGTCTCCTGTTGGATGGAGTAGGTTCAACCCATCCTTGATGTTCTGTCCTAAAGGAGGGTGATGCTGTCTCCCAAACTTTAACCTTTAATTTACCACATGTCTTACATCGCAGACCTTGACCTATACCTGCACTTCTCATTGTTTTACCGCAACATTGTGGCCTATTCCCTATTCTAGGAGCTGGGACTTTCAATCTTAGTCTCTCTAAATGTACTTCAGTTGAGGGAGAAGTTAGTCCCATCCAATCAACCACATCGCCCACTTTCAATCTCCGTAACCTAGAATTAACCTCGCCACTTTCTGAGAAAGCAACAAGTGTTGCAGATTTAGACCCTGTCCAAATTCTTACTGAGGAATGACCTCCTTGGACCTCTAAGGGGTTAGTCAATACAATTCCACTTTCATATCCTAACAAATGGTCATCTGAAATTTGGTTTGTCCTGTGAATCGCCCAAGATTCACTATTTTCCACGTCATCTCTGCCCTGTAAATACTGATGTGCTGATTCTGCTTCAGATAGCGATTCGGCTCTAATGCCGTACAGTACGGGACAATTTGTTCTAGGCATTATCATTCCCCTACCAGTCGTTGGGTCTCTGTTTGCAAAGGTATTAGGGTACTTTTCGGACATAGAATTCACTGCTTCAATTGATACTTTCCTGGTTGACCGAATTTTATCTTTGAATCTCCATGCAATCAATTCCCAAGTGCTTTGAATGTTAGGCATCCAAGCTATGGCAGAAGAAGCACCTATGATCCCATATGGAATGTCTTCTATGGCATACATTTTTGTTGAATTTGGAATATTGGCAACACGTGTGATTAGAGATACTTCTTTCCTAACTGCATCCCAATACATTTGTTCCGGAAAATCTTCCAAAGCCAATAATAGACAAGGAGATGGTTTTTGGCCGTTTTCGGGATATTTGGTTTGTATCTCTTCATTCAATTCTTCAATAAACTCTCTACAAATCCAGTCTACGGAATCTAAAGTGTGAGTATCCACTGTGCAGATTGCTGAGAGGGCCGCATTACCTCTAGTTCGTTCTGGCGCGAATGGCCAGAGTCTGACTAATCTTCTTTCTTTAATCTCAAATCCATCAATAGACTCTTCCATTCGGCTTAGTAAGCGTTGGAAATGTTCTGTAGTACAGGCGTAATCGATATGGTCAGTGTCATCCAATCCGATTCGGATGACACTTTTCGTATGGGTACCGCTCACGCGGTACCCCCCAGTATGGAATCAACAACACCTGAGATTCCTATTTCAGGGTCGCACCGAATCGCTCTGACTCCGAAGTTCTCCGCCGCAGCCATATCGACACCTCTGTCACCCACCATGAATGAGGTTGACTCATCAGGTCTTTCGTCCCATTCATTATCGAAACGTAATTTTAGGCCTTGGAAATCCGGATCTATTGAGGCGGCATCAATGAGTTGTCGTCCTGCCTCTAACATTCCAGGATTAGGCTTTCGTGCCCAAGCCCCATCCCATGGCGCATAAGGTGAAAACAAAATTAAATCAAGATGAGCATCTGAATCCTCAGAAAGTAATCTAGTCCTGATTTCGGCATGAATATCATCTAGATTTTCTGAGTCCCAATGACCTCTGCCGATTGGTGATTGGTTGGTGACCACTACTACTCTATACCCCGCTCTTCTCAATTTACCAATTGCTAAGCCAGCACCTGGTAACAATTCAACTTCTGATGGAGAATTAACGTAATGCTCACTGCCTATGTTGATTACACCATCTCGGTCAAGATAAGCGATTCTACCATCCCAATTTTTGTTATTTGGCAAGCTGATTAAATCCAAACTATCTGTTAATTCCGCAGATTCGCGGTGAGGTACCAACATAGTATCACTTTCCATGATTGGCTTTTGTGGCTTCTTTCACAATGTGATTGATGATTAATTGCATATCTTCAATTCGCTCCATAGAGGTGGTGGGAACTACGATTGCTACATCGACCATTCCTGCTAACTTACCACCGTTACCACCGTTGTAATTTCCAGTAATTGCTGCAGTTCTGCAACCCGCTTTTTTGGCGGCCAAAATACCATTTAGAACATTAGGTGAATTACCAGAGCCTGAATACGCGATAACCAAATCTCCAGATTTAGTAAAAGTAGACAATTGGCCTGCGAAAACGTTCGCATAATCAGTATCGTTGGCCCAAGCTGTAAACGAGGATATGTTATCTGTGTGAGCAATGGTTGGAATTCCAAGTTCTTTAGACCAATCTCCGGCACTGTGAGAGGGGGTAGCAGCGCTTCCACCATTCCCAATCATGTGTATTGTTCCACCACTTCCTGATACTGTGTTTATCTCGTTCCAAAGTGATTCGATTTGGGATTTTGAAACCTCGGACAAGGTTCTTTTCAAATCATCAAGATAATCTCCTGCGAATGAATCAAAATCAAACGCCATGTTAATTCCTCGAGGAGACCGAAGAGGGCATCATATTTACGAGTTGATGGCCACAGTCAATCCAATGGAAGAGCCTATTGGCGCGGGTTTGGCGGCATTAGCCGAGTCATTAGGGACTTCGAGTGAGGCGCTTAGGTTACTAATTGGAAGCATTGGAATGTTGCTTTTGGCACTATCATTTGCAAGGTCTAATGATAATTGGTCGGGTAAAATAGCCGCAATAGGATGGATTCTTCTAGGTTTGTTCTTCTATCTTCTTTCAGATTACTATGTCAAACTTGGAGATCCTGTTTTGGTAATAATGACCGCTGGAGCATTACCAGGCGGATTATTCTTAGCATGGTTTGAAACCGTAGGGAAATCAGAAACGTCATTTGAGACTAATCAATCACTAGTATGGTTCAGAGGAATGGTAGCATGGTCAATGATTCCGTATCAGATTGTATATTGTGTGCCTTATTTGAATATCGCATTTGTAATGATGACAGCCCATAGTGCTGAATGGATGTTAGAGTTTGTTGGACTTGGGTCTTATACAATGGGCGAAGTCATGGTTGACCTTCGTGATGGAGATCAAGTTCCATTAAGTGAATGGGATGGAAGTATGCTACTTCTAACTCAACCCCTTGGGGATGGGGGATTCTTCATCCCAATGTATCATTCAACAGGTGAAGAAGTAGGAATCGGATTCATTTTGAGTTGTTCAGGACTACAATCAATGATCATTTTTGTAGGAGCAATTGTAGCACTTCAAACAGTGCCTTGGAATAGAAGGATTCGGGGTTTGCTGATTTCTGTGCCGACTATTCATATCCTTAACACATTCAGGAATGCAGGAATAGTTTGGTTAGAGGTTAATTACCACAATTGGGAGTTTTTAGGTTTGAACATGTTTGACTTTTCTCATAGTTATGCCGCTAAGGCTGCTAGCCTATTCGCGATGTTTTTGATGGCAATAGCTCTGTTCGACCTTCTACCTGAATTACACAAAAATATAATGCAATTATTACCAAAGAAATTACGAGGGAAATCAGATTCTTCAACGACTTCGTAATCTTTCGTAGAATTTTCCTTTCAATGGCATATCATGTTCCCAGGCAAATTCTTTCATTACCCTCAAGGCCTCTTTTTCCAAATCAGAATCGCCTACAAAATCGGTAATGCGAATTACCCCCTCCCTTGTGTTTGCCTTGAATGCCGCAATTGGTTCTTCTCTATGGAATACAAGGTACGCCGAACCATAACCAAACCTTTCTCTCAATAGACTGCCATAATAATGTATCAATGGATCTGATGGAGGGATGACTAAATCACGAGTTCTACTTAAACCATCTGAACCATCTAGCAAATCATGCCTACCCCAACATACATCATGCATATCATCAACAAGGAAACCTTTGATCAATGTACCATCTTCTTCGAATTCTCGCATTACATCAGAAATTTCTTCAGCAGAGAAGGGCGACCCTGCCAACCTTTCGACTTGTTTTAGAGTAATAACAGGAAAATCTTTGACTAAATCTCTTAGGAAGTCACGTTTTACTTCCCATAAATCAGACGAAGATATTGGTTCAACTGCTTTGAACCCTCCACGATAATCTTGCACTAAGTGTCCACTACGAACTAAGGGTGAAATCAGTTTTCGAAATTCCCCTCTCTTCATAGCGTGACGTTCCATGAAAATTGAAGGGTCATGATGTTCTCTGAAAAACTGTAGAATTTCCTCGTCTTCTTCTGGAGGTTGAATATTTCGAATTGTCAATAATTTTTGGAAATGAAGCATCTTCGCCCAAACAAGGTGCCCCCTCAAATTTGTACCTTGGTGTAATTGATGAGCCGCAGCCATTGACTTGAGGTCAACCCTGAACATTTCACAACGACCTCGGAGGGCAAAGTCATCCCTTAATTCGTCTAAGTGGTCGAGAGCTAAAGTTTCATTTTCATGACGGGTTTTCTGATGTAATGAATGGTGATGGAAGAGAATTCGATTAATCTTCTTTCTAGGCATTGGGTCTACTATTCCGCCCCTAATGTATCGCTCTCCATCACCCATAGATTCGAAACCGAGATCTGAGAGAATCTGCTGCACATTTTCATCACATTCGTGAACGGGGACTCCGTTGAACGCGTGAATAACTGATACATCGATTAACCTATCACGATAATTTTCTAATAATTCGTCGAATGTGGTTTTGAATTCATCGAGATAAGAATGTGGGATATTGATATCCTTGATTTCAAGGTAATCATTAACCACGAACATCAATATTCTCCCAACCGGATCTACACCCTTGAATACCGGATGATACCAGCCTTGCTTGAGCATTAGTCGGACTTCTTGAATAAAGCGTGAACAGAATGGATCTGATTGAGAAACTATTCTCATTTTGCGATCTTCTGCCATAGGAGAGAGGAGTTTTTCAGCATCTTCGTGGCTGGAATAATAATCCGTAGGGTCTGGCTGTAATGCAACTACCCGAGCAATTTTTCCAGCATTTTCTAAGTCACGTAGAGTTTCAGCCAACTCCTCAACTGGTCGCGATACAAAGAATCTCAGTGTATGTAGTCTAACTGGTCCGATTCTTTCGATTAGTGTTTTTACCGCCTCATCAAAATTCATCGGTTTAACCCTATCATGGATTTTATGGAATACTGCAAGTGAGCGTTTCCTATTCGGCAGTTCAATGTATTTTTTGCCGATAATTAACTGCCTCTCTAAATTTGATAGAGCACTCTTCAATGACCTTTGAATGTGAGCATTTTCTTTGCCCTTGGGATAACCATCGAATAATTCGATTCGACTCATACCTTCCTTAGGTATCTTCTCTAGTAATTCCTCCTCTAGGGGCCCTATCCAAGGGTCTCCCCTTAGACCAAGAACCAGTGGCAACTGGTCGTCCATTGTGTAACCAACTCGATTGTGTAACAAACGCCCATTGACTACATCAGGATCGTGTTTGATATCTTTCCAATCACGGAATCTGTAATCTTTAACTCGATGTAACATCTCATCTCTTCTTTGAACTAAAATCAGATTTCTAATCGCATCAGCAGGCTCATCATATTGAGTAAATGATTTATGTAAAATCAAAGTTTGCAGAGTTCGATAATCTACAACTTCGACTTGACCACCGGTGATCCTATACTCATCAACACGGAGGATGTATTCCCCATCTTCGGTTTGGGTAAAGAATCCAATAGAGACTAAATTCCTCATTTCTAATTCCTGTAAAACCGATTCAACTTGACCACGCGGGAATGGTAATCTACTGGCGAGTTTATCCAATGTCCGGGGGCCTTCTGAGCCCAACATGTCCAATAATTTCAACCTGAGACAATCCATAGGATCAGACAGATAAGTTTCTTTCCAATTAGCCGGTTTTCCATCCTTGTAGTCCACTCCCATATCAAAGGTCAGACCACCGGTGTAGAGAGCCCTAAGGTCATCCATTTCATCAGCACCGGAAGCTGCAAGGCATCCCAGAGTTCCGTGTACTCCAGCCATCCTTTCTGAGAACCACTTGTCATCGATTTGTTCTAACCCGGTATTCCGGACCTTGGTAATCAAACCCCGCTCTGCCAATTCGTAAACCCATTCTCTAAGTTGTTCGAATTCTACATCTTTCAACTTCTCAGAATAAAGCGGATGAGTTAGTGATTTTTCTAGCCCACCTCCCATATCCATAAGTCTCAATAATCCAGAAGGAGAATCTGGAACTGCTACCTTATCTTGGTAATACTGAGCTAATCTTTCTCGGTCTAAGTCGGTAGCAAGTGACCTAGCTCCCAGCAATCGCCGCAAAATTTCTGGATCTATATCTTTGATAAGATAGGCTCGAGTTCTTAGACTGAGCAAATCTTCGAAAGAGGACATGAATAATGTCATTCCAAGTGGCGATGGCATCTTCACTTTACGATGAACAATTCGTACGTTTTCACTGTCCATTCTTGAGATGAAATCAGCCAATTCCTTCATTTCTAAATCGAAATTCATAATTTCATTCATGGCTTCTCTAATTACTACTGAATCTTCCATTTGACGATGCGAACGCAAAATCTGTTCTGCTCGAGTTTGAAATTGTTTCGGACTTACTTCATCTGCCCCAATCCTACGCGGATTAAGCATACTGCGGCTTGAAACTTCACGGAATCGTTTTGCAAATAACTGTGAATCTAACATATATCTTTGCAGAACTTCTCTACTAGAATCATCCCTGAATAAATCTGAAATTTTAGATATCTCAACCTCATGACTTAATTTTATCATGAATCCATTTTCATCAAAAGAAATTTCATTGACTAGAACATTATCTCTTACAGCAATTCCAGCAAATAAATATCCAAGCGCTAAATTAAATGCTCTACCCCTACAAGTTGTAACGATGTAAGTAGGAAGTGGGGCCGCTACTTGTTCTACGATAATTCGATCTCTACTCGGAACTTGGAATGTAGTAGCACAGTGCTCATCAAGATAATTCCCTAGTGCATTTGCAATTGGCTTATTCAAGCCATAAACGTCCATCAATAGCGGTCTTACATCACGACCCATCCTTACAATATGGGATGCGCGGTCAAGTACATCCAATACCTCGTAACTTAACTCGTTGGTACGCGAATTTGCTTCTCCGGCCCAAGACGGAATTGTTGGTCGATAACCTGTAGCAGATGTTACATTTACTCTAGTCCCTTGAACATTAGATACTCGGTAAGTTGACCCACCGAGTAGGAATACATCGCCATTTCTCATACTAGCAACGAATCCACTGGATAATTGTCCAACAAGAGTCCCATCTGAGGTAAATACGAGGTAATTATTGTCGGGAGCGATTGTTCCGATATTTGTGTAATAGATCATTTGAGCATATCCACGCTTGCCAAAGCGATTATCTTCCCAATCCACCCAAACTCTACGTTCTTCTTCTAGAAGGTCTAAAACTTCGATATAATCGTCATATGGAAGAGCTCTATATGGCCACGCAGCAGTAACTAACTCGTATGCATCATCTATATCCCATTCACGGATTATAGTTAGTCCAATCATAAATTGAGCTAAAACATCAAGAGAATTTTCTGGGAATTTTAGAAGGTCCATCGAGCCACGTAAAATTCCATTTTGCAATGCTACTACTTCCAGTAAATCTTGTGGAGAAGTAGGTAGGAACCTTGCTCTTGGAAGACCTCCTACTTGGTGACCTGCTCGACCTATTCTTTGCAATGCAGTTGCGATTGAACCAGGGCTACCTACCTGAACAACACAATCAACTGATCCGATGTCAATTCCCATTTCTAAAGACGATGAAGATACTACACATCTTAGATATCCATTCTTAAGCCGCTGTTCAACATCTAAACGAATCGCTTTATCCATTGAACCGTGATGACCCTCTACACCTTCTGTGCCGAGAATTTTCAATTTCTGAACGGTAGTTTCAGTCATTTGCCTAGTATTAACGAAAACAAGTGTAGTAGTATGAGCTTCAACTATTTCTTTGATACGTTCTACATTGTGGTCGAGAACTTCCTTGATTGGAAGGGAAGAAAATCGTGGTGTTGGAAGTATGATATCAAGATCTAATTTCCTTGCACCAGAAACCTTTGCTATTGCAACATGTTGAGGTTCTGTATCGCTTTCTCTAGAATCAGAAGCCACCAAGAACTCCGCGACAGCTTCCAACGGTTCCATGGTTGCTGATATACCAATACGTTGGACATCCGAGTCAATTACACTATCCATTAGGGCTAAACTCAATGCAAGATGAGTCCCTCTCTTGGTAGGAACCAAAGAATGCATCTCATCGATAACCATCCATTTCAAGTCATTTAACAGAGGTCTAAATCGCTTCGAAGCCAGAGCAAGACCAAGTGATTCTGGCGTTGTAATTAGAATATGAGGCGGTGACCTCAACATCTTTTCTCTTTCTTTTTGAGGAGTGTCTCCTGTTCTCAGACCTACTTTGATTTCTTTTGCTCTTCCTGGAAGATATCTCTCTCTGATTTCAGTCAAAGGACCAATCAAATTTTTCTGTATGTCATTTGCCAATGCCTTGATTGGTGATATGTACACACATTGAACAGATTTGTCTAAGCTTCCGTCTAAAGATCTGCGGACTAAGTCATCAATAATTGAAAGAAATGCGGTTAGGGTTTTTCCAGAACCGGTTGGTGAACAAAGTAACAGATGTTCTCCTTTCAAAATACGTGGAATTGCAAGTTTCTGGGGGTCAGTAAAATCGGGAAATTTATCTTTGAACCAGTTGCGTACGGGGGGAGAAAGGCTATCGAGCAACTGCTCGGTATCCCATGAATCCTCTACATACTCAATTTTAGGCATAAGTTCCCCTCACACTATGGCTGTACAGGGGCTTAATTCCCTACATGAATACTTCGTTTGGAAAATCATACAGTACTACGTACTGGATAAGCCTAAATCATTGAAACCATGGGTAATTTAGCCAATTTCGTATTTCCCATTGAACTTTGTATTTTGACACTAATAACAACTATCGGAGGATGGCTTGAAAGATGGTGAGTTAGTCGCCGAAGTGTTGGATATGCCTGACGAGGGACGCTTAGAGAGAATGTCCGCAATGCTGAGGCGTCGGGGAGTAGTACTTCCAGCATTCGACATATATGGCGGGGTTTCAGGTCTTATCGACTATGGACCAGTTGGGGCTTCGATAAAAAGAAGATTGACACAAAAGTGGATAGACCACTGGTTAAGTCATGGCGACATTGTAGAGATCGATTCACCCACCATAACTCCAGAGGCAGTTCTAGTGGCGAGTGGCCACGTTGGTGAGTTCAATGATTTGATGACAGAATGCAAAGGCTGCGGTTCTGTTTTTCGTGCAGACCATCTAGTCGAGCACCTACACCCTAATGCAGATTCCTTGAACTCAGATGAAATCGATAAGTTACTATCCACTGGAATAGAATGTCCATCTTGTAATGAATCTGAGTGGACCTCCGCCCAACCAATGAATCTGATGTTTTCAACAAAAATAGGCGCGATGAGCGCTGGAAGGACTGCATACATGCGCCCAGAAACCGCTCAAGGTATGTTCATGCTATACCCGGCATTATACCGTCATTTCAGACAAAAATTACCCTTTGGAGCCATTCAAACCGGTAAGGGGTACAGAAACGAAATTAGCCCTAGACAAGGAATGATTCGCCTAAGAGAATTTAACATGGCGGAGTTAGAATATTTCATCGACCCTGAACATCCTCCATTATCCGATTTAAACCGCAGAACGGAGATAGTTAGCCTTGTCCCAGATCCCGACGGCCCACATGCTGGAGAGTCTAGGATGAGTTTCGGAGCCGCTTTAGATGCCGGAATAGTTCGTCACCCAACCGTAGCTTGGTTTTTGGCTAGAACCTGGGATTTCCTAATTGAGGTTGGAATTCATCCAGCAAAGATTCGATTCAGACAACATGCTAGTACTGAAATGGCTCACTATGCAGAAGATTGCTGGGATTGTGAAATACATGGAGAACACGGTTGGATAGAGTGTGTTGGAATCGCTAACCGAACCTGCCACGATTTGGAGAGTCACGAGTCTCATTCCAATACCAAGTCACTTAGGGCTTGGAGACAATTTGATCAGCCTCGTTCGCAAACACTGGACAGATTAGTCCCCAATGGTGCAGTAATTGGCCCTACCTTCAGAGGGGATGCAGGTGCTGTGGTTGCTGCCCTTGAACTACTTACTGAATTACCAGAATCGTTTCCTTTTGAATTGACATTAGCTAATGGGAATTCAGTAAGTATTCATGAAAGCATGGTTGAAAGGAGAATCGATACTGTTAACGTCAGTGGAGAATGGTTTACCCCTCATATAATAGAACCTGCTTTTGGTATTGATCGCATTATTTGGCATGTTCTTGACCACGCCTACGAAGAAGTAGAAAAGGAAGGGGAGGCTTACACATTTCTCAGACTTTCAGAAGGAATATCTAGTGTCGACTGCGTGGTACTACCATTATTCGACAAAGAAGGAATGCCTGATCTAGCCAAAGAGATTACCTCGGCGATTAATGCACTTCCTCATTCGAGGGCCGAGATGGACTCAAGTAAATCGATTGGTCGAAGATATGCACGCGCTGATGAGATAGGAGTCCCCTGGGCATTAACCGTTGATCACACTTCACTCGAAGACGGAAGTGTGACAGTTAGAAGACGAGATGACCAATTACAAGTTCGAGCCTTTGTTGACGAAATTCTAACTCGAATGACTAATGGAACCATGCAAGAACTATTCTAAGTGAATTGCAGTTCCAGTAGAATTATCCTACCAATCTTCAAGAGGCTCCATGACTGGATAGGAGCGTGAGCGAAGCGGCGACCATCGAGGACTGGACGGAGAAATATCGTCCAACCAGAATGTCTCAGATGGAAGGGAATGAATCACAACTTCGTATGATAACTCAATGGTTAGACAGATGGTCGTCAGGAAAGATTCCTGACAAACGTGGATTATTACTAGTTGGACCACCCGGAGTTGGGAAGACTACTCTTGCCAAAGCTGTGGCAAAAGAGCGAGGCTGGTCGATTATAGAATTGAATGCCTCCGAGGAAAGAAATGCTGCAGCCATTCGTAGAGCAGCCACTCGAGGAAGTCAGCATATCTCACTATCAGCATTTTCTACCGGAGGAGAGGTTGGGGAAAAAACAGTAGTTTTACTCGATGAAGTAGACCATTTATCAGGAGGATTTTCCCAGATTTCTGAAGATAAAATCGATAAAATCCTTTCACCGGAAGAGGAAGAAAAAGCCACTATTAAGGGAGATTCGGGGGGTAAGGCTGAACTCCTCAATTTGCTAAAGATTACCGAACAACCTGTCATATTGACATGTAACGATGCAATGAGAATGTGGGGTTCAGGACGCCAGTGGCGGAGAAATAGGGACAGAGTTATGCGCCTTGCAGAAAATATCCAATTCAAACGAGTCGGTAAGGTACACATGAGGAGAATTGCACATAGAGTACTAGATGGAGAAAAATTATCCATGGACCCAGAAGCAGTTGAGGCTCTAATCGAAAACAATCCAGGAGATTTGCGGGCATTAGTTAGAGACTTACAGGCGGCATCCGCAATAGGTGGTGAACACATAGCCTTAGAGGATGTTAGAGCCTTAGCCGAAGTCGCAGAGAGAGACTCACAAATCGATGTATTCAGAGCGCTTAGAGAAGTTTATGCAGCAAACAATGGGTATACAGCGAATCGATTGCTAATGAATTCAGACAAGGACCCTGACGAGATGCTAGCGTGGTTTGTCTGGAATAACCAGTCGGTTTTCAGTACCAAAGAATTAGCTGAAATTTCCAAAGCGATGGTGCTAGCTGATCGTGCATTGGCGACCAAGTTTACCAACAGAGCGTATCGTTCGTGGTATTGGGGTTCTTCTCTTTCATCTCAAGCAGCAGTATCTGCAAAAAGCGAAGATTCCGCTTCTAAACCCTTCCTAACTTATCCTAACTTCCTAAGAAGAGGGGGGGAGGCTTGGAGAACTTCTGGCGTTGTAGCATCTCTAGCAGAACAGTCAGGAGCTAGTAAAGCAGCTGTTAGAGAAGACCTCTGGCCCAATCTCCTCGCAGTTCACGATGAATCGCTTGGCGGAAATCCAGAGGACTTTTCATTGGCAATGAATTTAGGATTAAGTGGTGAAGATCACCTATCTTTACACGGGATTCCTAAATCAAGAAGAGATGCAAAGAAGATTCTTGCCGGATTCGATGAATCATTACCCAGCGATGATTGGGAAGAAATCCCAGAGCCAGTACAGCAAATAGAAGAAACAAAAAGTCAAACAAAAAAAGAAAGTGATGAATCGACGCAATTTTCTTTAGATTCCTTCTAAAAAATCAGGTATCAGCAATTAATATGTTTATTTTAAATCATTCATAATCTCTCTATCTGGCCTTTAGTGGCTAGTGAATGAGTAACATTGAAGTTTGCGAGCACTATCCAGATTCATGACACAATGGGAGTATAGAATTGTAGAAGATTCAGATTCATCATGGACACAGATTACTAAAATGTTGAATGAGTTGGGCAGTCAGGGTTGGGAATTAGTTTCAACGAGAGGGAAAAAGCCGGGAAAACTCAAGGTGTTCTTCTTCAAGAGACCTCTTTGAAACCCCAGTGACTCATCACCGAGTTATAGGGCACCCTTAGCTTCATTTCGATTCTTCGTCTTTTATGTATTTCCAGAATAAATAAATTGTTATTGGAACGCTAATAATACTGAACATTTCGATTAGAAAATCTAGTTTTTCCCACATAATCTTAGACCCAGTGATGTGGCTGAATTATTGACTAGCGATAAGTGATTCCCCGTCACCTATCACACACTAGGTATGGAGGAATGATGAAGGCAGATTCTTAAATTGCCTTCCCTATCTTTTGTATATCCAAATGAATATTCCACCTTCACTTCATTTCCCTCTGGGTTTGTAAAGAAGTAATTGCCCATCGCTAATGCAGTTGAACCATGAATGATGACGTTATCATTCTGGAATCTTACATTAGTCCAGCCTTTGATTGCAAAACCTGAATCTTCGGGGCAGACACCATTTTCACCGACAAAGTAAGATAAGGCTGCTTCAAATGTTGAACGGAATTGCATTTCGCTTGCAAATGTAGGTTTGAATAATACGCTACCATCTTTGTAATCATAAAGTGAATTAATATGTAATTCGGCTCTTTTTACAAAGTCTCCACCGTTGTCATATTCTGTAGATATCTCGACAATACCTTGTCCCCAATTTTCTTGAGCAATCTCAACTTCCTGTAAGGTTATCATAGCAAAGCACACCTCTATCAGTTAGAACCAGCCCATGTACGTGGATGAAGAAGAACTAGTACTGTGAGAAGTTCAAGCCGTCCGAGCCACATCAAAATAGTAGATGCGAACATCGAGAGGGGGCTAAGATCTGCCCAAGTTGAAGCAGCATCAGCCGGTCCGAAAGAGCCCAAGGCTGGTCCAGTATTTCCTAACAATGAAATTGATACTGAAGAAACGTCAGTTAGAGATAAATTTGGTTCTAAGAAAGAGATTGTCAGCATAGAAGCTGTAACTAATACCATCCAAGAGCTAACCATTCCTAGAATAATCCAGATTCGACTTTCATCCACCACGTTTTCATTAAAGCGAATCGCAATGACCTTCTTTGGCTGAATTATTCGGATTACTTCCCTCTTAGCCAATTCGAATGCAATACGTATTCTAAGGACCTTGAGACCGCCTCCTGTGGAACCTGCACTAGCGCCAATAATCATCAATAACAGTAGGACGAATTGGCTGAATACTGGCCACTCAGAGAAGTTTGCACTCGAGTATCCTGTACTTGAAATCGATATTGATTGAAACAGTGAATGTCGAATAGATTCTGCAAGAGAATAGTCGGTGGCCCTGCTTAGGTTGAAGGCCATCGCAAGCCAAGCAACAAATAGAATTAGTAAATATGTACGCAGTTCTTCGTCCTTCCAGACTTCACCCCATTTTCCTAAAATAGCGAAGTATAGTAGACTGAAATTTATGCAAGTGAGTAACATAAAGACCATAATGATGGATTCTATCAAAGCACCCTGTCCAACGCTGTAAATTTCAGTATTAGAATAAGCCATTACTCCCATATCGCTTGTTGCAAAGCCTCCTGATGGCATTGTTGTCAATGCGTAATTTATTGCATCAAATGAACCCATTTCTGTAAATTGGTAAAGTACCAAACCCTCAATAATGGTTAGAATAATGTAAATCGCCCATAACTTTCGAGCTGTACCTTCTAGAGTGGTGCTAAGATTGGATACTGTTGGACCGGTTAATTCGGCCCTAGCTAGAGCCATTCCGCCCCCTAGAGCCTTAGAGAAGATGAGTAAACCGAGCATAATTACACCCATTCCACCAATCCATTGGGACAATGATCGCCATAGTAGCAAACTCTTGGTTTGGCTGGCAACACAATCCCCATCAAATTCCCCAGAACATACTGGGCTGGTTGATGTGTCAATCAACGAGGCACCAGTGGTTGTGAAACCAGACATTGATTCGAACCAAGAATGTAGAGCACCACTCATCATTTGCATAAAGCTGGCGTCACCTTCTATGAACTCGATGGGACCGTAAAACATGCCTCCTAGCCAGAATGGGATAGCACCCAGCAAGACAACAGGCGGCCAGCCCAGTGCTACGGCAGCAAAGGCCTCTCTGTCTCTAACGCGACTTCCGACATCATAACTAGATGCTTTGGCAAATAGCCATTGGCTGGCCCCAAATGCGATTACAAGGGCAATAGCGTAAGTTTGGAGGGCGAATAGCCACCCATCAAAGTATAGAGAATAAGCACCTACCACAGCCAATGGAATTGCGAAAATCCGTAGAGTCCAGCCTATAACGAGGCCGATGACATCCCAGCGCATGGCTCAACTCCCCAGAGCCTTCTCTACTTTCTTTAGATCATCTAACCTTAGGAAAAGTAGCACTTTATCCCCTACTTGTAATGATTCAACCGCAGAAGGATTGAGAATGTGAATCAGTCCCTCATCATCTTCATTTTCAACCATGACAATTCGACAACCTAACTTGGATTCAGCATCAGATATACTTCTTCCAACAATCTCTGCCTTTGCACTAAGGGATGCTGAAATAGAAATTATGCCGGGCAAAGATGGGATTACCTGGTAAGTCCCTGGGACATTCATGTGAATCGATTTCATAATGGAAATCACAGTAACGTGTCTTCGGCTTACAGGTCTCGTCAAACCTATTCTTTGGACTGCTTCAACAAGTGCCCTATCTTTCAGAATCAATCCTGTTCTAGGAACGCCCTTGTCTTTAGCACGCATTGCAATTGCTATGTTTAGATTATCGTCAGCTAAAGCGGCAATTGCAGCATCATGAGATGCAATACTTAATTCTCTTAACAAATCTCCATCTTGAGGGTCTCCATGTATAACGTCCAACCTCTTACTATTGCCTATTCTAGAACCTACCAATTCGTTAGCAGCATCTAAATCAGGCTCAATGACAACTACCTCGGCACCTTCTCCTAAGTAATGGGAGGCTAGTGAGGTGCCAAATTGTGTTGCTCCAAAAATCGCAATATTTGGATCTTCAGGCCATTCAGGATCTTGTAATCCAGCTCCTGTTGTTATCGTCATAAATTCTTCAGTAGAGCGGGCTACGAAACACAGCAAGTCGTTTTCTTGTATGACTTCATTTCCAGTCACTAGCACACCCTTTCCATCTGCGGATTTAATGGCATAGACAGATGGAATATTTACAATCCAATCAGCTACTTCAGCCGTAGTTTTTCCAATCAACGCCGAATTAGGCATAACTTCCGCCACAGCAATCCAAGCATTATCTCCGAGAGGTAGAATTTCTTCTACAGAAGGGGCGAGGAGACCTGCGGCTAATTGCTTGACAATATCATCAGAGGCACAAACGATGTGGTCAGCCCGAGTCCATCGTTCAAGTGGACCAGCACCTCTATTTTTGTCGAGTAGTGTTGGGTCGCGTATTTTTGCGATTGTTGTCAATCCACGTGTGGCTCTGTCTCCGACCTGTTCACTGTAGACTCTTTTTGCAAAAGCACAACCTAGGAGATTTACTTCGTCATTATTTGTACAAAGAACCATAATCTCTGCATCATTAATTCCGGCTCGTAACAAAGAATCTCTAGAAAGAGCGTTTCCTGTGACTAGAAGACAATCAAGTGACTGAGATTCATTTATCGCCTCAGGGTCGGGATCGATGAGTGCAACCTGCCTTCTTTCCTCTCGCAAAGCGGCTGCTACACCTCTGCCGACCTCGCCGGCTCCAGCGATTATGACTCGCATTCTGAGGTAACCCCCCTAGCGGTGCTCCTATAATCCTGACTTCTGCTTTTGACAATAATTATTCATCATGGCACGAAGTGATGGGTTACGAAATAAACTCTCATTCTTCATCTATTACTCTCTTACCACGGATTCTTTCAGCAGCCGCACGCTCATGCCTTCCCGAGCTCCGTAGTGTTCTACGGTAGGCCTGAGCAGCGGCTGGAGTCATTCCCGAAGGAAGCCATGTTGAATGAGCGGGGAACCATGACCAAATTACCATTGGAATGATCAAGAATATAACAAATGGATTGAATATCGAAAGGACTGTTGTTACAATTAACACTGTTCTTGCTATTGAACTAGTGAAAAAAGTACGAGCTCTTTCGTGTTGGATTATTTTCGAACCTTGCCAACTAGCAATTGATGCATGACCAATACATATCGTCAAAGTCACAATGCAAGCAAATATGATATTTGTTGCTTCAAAACCTGTAGTTCCCTGCCAAACATTTGAGTCGAATAGTCTAACATTAAGGTGAGCCGAACGCATTGCTCCAAAACCAAGACCAAGAGTCCATCCATAAGGTGCGCTTGCTCTCAATCCGACAGTTCTAGGTCTTCCAAGAAGGAATAAGGCAAAGGCAGATTCTGCCATACCAATGAAGAGAGCAATTATTGAAACCGAGATAATGTTTACACTTTCAAGGCGTATTGGCTCGAGTATTAGTGAATCGATTAAAGAGGCGATAAGAACGCCTGCCACCAATCCAAATAGTAATGATTTGAATGCTCCGGAAAGGTCGTAGAAACCTGTCATCCTAGCTATTGTACCTCTCCAACCAGCATATACACCCAATAGCCCTATGGCAAATGCAAGTTGCATCTCCCACATCTCGATTGGAGGCTCAGCCATGATTGCGCGACATCAACTCTGCTTTCAGTTGAACCCTTTGATATTACAAATTTGTTAAAATTAAGACCATTAACTATGTATTCCAAGATTGAAATTGAGCATTTATCTCTGACAATGTTCAAACCACACGCTTCTGACCCGAGCATAATGGCACTCGAGGGTCTGAAGCGTAGAATCCTCGGTTCTGTAGGTTTACTCAAAGGTAAACGCCAAGTGGATGAAGAGACTGTTAAGGAATTGACTAAATCATTAAGGCGAGCACTTTTAGAAGCAGATTTTAATGTAAGACAAGCAAAAGAATTGACTGAACGGATTGAAAGAAGACTGATGGAAGAAGAGCCTCGTCCTGGTGTTAAACTCGAAACTCATGCAATGAATTTGATTTACACAGAACTAGTTCGTTTACTAGGCCCCGCTAGAGAAATTAAGCCTCATAATGAAACAGTATTGATGGTCGGTCTATATGGTCAAGGAAAGACCACAACCACTGCTAAAGTTGCAGAGTGGTGGCGGCGCAAACATGGCGTTAAGGTAGCAGTCATCGAAGCCGATGTTCACCGACCCGGCGCGTATGCACAATTGCAACAGTTGCTGGAAGATTCTCCAGTAGAAGTGTATGGAGAACCTGATGAAAATGACGCTACGAAAATTGTTCGCAATGGAATCAAAGCCGTTGGAACCGCTGACGTCCTGATCATAGACACTGCTGGACGAGATAGTCTAGACGAGGAATTAAGAGATGAATTAGTTAAAATTGCAGAAATCGCAAACGCTACTGAAAGATTCCTAGTTATCGATGCTCAAGTAGGACAAGCAGCTGGCCCGGTCGCACAAACCTTCCATGATCTCGTTGGAGTAACGGGTACAATCGTCACCAAATTGGATGGTACTGCTAGAGGTGGTGGAGCACTAAGCGCAGTCTCGGTTACAGGTGCTCCAATAGTATTTGTTGGTGAGGGTGAAAGAGTAGGCGATTTAGAGAAATTTGAGTCCGATCGATTTATTTCTAGATTGCTAGGTATGGGGGATATCAAAGGTCTGATTGACCTAGCACCCGAAGACCTTGACCAGGAAGAAGCAATTCGCTTAACCCAACGATTGATGTCTGGTAGGTTCACATTGACTGATATGTATACTCAGATGGAAATGATGAGCAGAATAGGAACTGTTGACCGTATACTTTCTCATCTTCCGGATGGAATGTTCGGAATGGGTTCTATGTCTGCTGGACAAAAGAGACAGATGCAGTCTAATCTAGCAAAGTATCGTGTGATTATGGATTCTATGACCCAACATGAAAAAGATGAACCTCTTGTCCTAAAATCTCAAAGAATTAGAAGAATAGCACGAGGTTCTGGAACTACTGAAAAAGATGTAAAAGAACTTCTTAACCAATGGAATCGAAGCCGGAAAATGATGCGAGGGATGAAGGGTGACCGTCGTATGAGAAAACAGATGCAATCTATGATGGATGTTGATGATTTAGATCTAGAAATGGGGTGAGTTTTTGCAACGCCGATTTGCCATTATTGGCCACATAGCACCAAATTCAGGAAAACTAAACTTGAATGATTTAGCAGGTGGCTCCGGAAGAATGGATGTATTGGTGAGGGCTGTAAATTCAGCATTGTTTGTATCTCATGGAATTAGGACTGATACCGATATTATCCTTCACCTCCTTGGAGGACCAGGGCCCGACCGAAGGATTTTATTCAGGGGTGAAACATTATCTGGAGTTAGGCCTGATGAAAGATCGATTGCAGGTCAAATCAAAGCGATATTGAAACAACCAGCACCTCCCATTGGGATCTTTAAGGAAATCACTCAAGGAATCTTTGACACCGGAGGAGGTCTTATAGAAACGATTTCTGAGTGGACTAAGGATGGAGTATCAATCAATGTTTTAGATGCAAATGGAGGAGATTTATCCACAACTAAAGAAACTCATGCTATGGGTTTCATTTTATCCGACCATATGCCTCTAAGTGATATTGAAATCGATTTTACAAAGGATTACACTAAAGTCAGTTTAGGCAAAGAATGGCTACAAGGACATGCTTGCATAACTATAATTCAACATCAAATTGATAATTTATTGAGTTAACCAAAAAGGCAGACCGTTTTGACCCGATTCAGTTGCTTGATTCAGTATTTCTTCGGGAACACCCAACGGATGGTTAACCGGCCAACATGTTAGCGGAGTAATAGCTACAGCACCATTTTTTACTGCGTTACAATCAGTATTTTCTATGTCTTCATCAATTATTTTAGCAGCCTTGAATCCATATGCTACACCAGTGGTTTCAGTATTTGCTAATTCTATCGCGTTTTGATACCATCTTACACCTAAGGAAACCGTTTGGAATCCATTTACCCAGACCTCTGGTGCATTAACATTGAGCATTAAGTTACCATTTTTGAATTCTGAAATAATTCGTTGTCTGACATCATTTGTGTTTACTGATGTTTTCGAGCCATTAGGTCTTAGCATATTTTCAGCGAATGGAGGAAGTACCTTTACAGCGGCTTCGACAAGTTCTATTGTAGCATTTGCGGTATCCTCAAAATTGGAATGTTGATAGGTAGACAGACTCGAAGCGATAGATGGCATTCCGTACAAGCCAGCTTCTCTAGCTGCTGATACTGTTCCTGAATGCATTACGTCAACTGATAGATTAGGACCTTGATTAATTCCGGAAATACACATTGCCGGTTTCATATCCGGAACCCAACGCTCGAGTCCACCATCTATAGCTACAATCACACAATCACATGGAGTGCCATCCAACGAAAACATACGTAGAGGAGTTTTTTCATCTGAAGATAGATAGTCTGCTAAATCAGTACGTTCTTCGAATTTAAGATTTGACCTAAGTGAAAGCCTCATTCCAGACGCGGACTGTTCATTGGCTGGAGCCATGACTACGATTGGATAGCCCTTTTTGTTAAGCCCACGAATGAGGGCATGAAGCCCTGGTGCTTCGATTCCATCATCGTTGGTAAGCAGTAGACAAGGCTTAGACACATCCACGGCCAGGCAGCAACACTACATCAATCGGAGGGTAAGGATGCTTCTTCGGATTCTGAGTTTAATGTAACTAAAAACAATCCAAAAATCATCAATAAACCCCCTAATATAGTCCATCTACCAGGTATTGTATCAACTCCTATTAACCATCCAATCATTGAACCGATTATTGGTTCCATGATTAATATCATTGAAATTACCAACGGAGGAATCCATCGCAATACCGCATTTATACCTGTATGACCAAGTAAACCTGGCCCTAGAGCAAGGTAACCAATGTAAACCAACCAAGAAATGCTAAGCCAACCAAATGCACCAGACATAGAATTGAAATTAAAGACAAGATCTTCAGTAAAAATAGCCCAAATTGTAAGAAACACAGCAGCTACAAAAGTCACAGGAAAAGCATACATGAACAAGGGCATCCATCCACGCACCATTCTTCCAATGGCAAGGTATCCAACAATTGTTACAGCCCCGATAAAGGCTAAGATATCGCCATACATTGTAACTCCAATTTCATTACCCCCGCCTAATGCTACAACTGCTGCACCAGCAAATCCCACCAAAGCCCCGATAGATTGCATTTTGCTGGCAGGTTTTCTTAGTATCCAAAGTCCTAGGATAATAACTAGGGGATGAGCAGTTACGAATAACAAGGAATGCGTTAATGTAGTTCTATCGAGAGACATCAACCAAGTGCCAAAATGTAACGCTAAACAAAAACCTGAAAAAAATAATAAATGAAATGAGGATTTCCAATTTTCAGTTATTTTAATTTCAGATTGGCTAAATTGCCATACAAATCCAGGAAATAATATCAATGCAGTAGCTTGCAACCTCCAGGCCGCTTTTGTTATTCCTCCAACACCTTCAATCATTTCAAAAACAGCGCCGGCGCTGGAAACAGCGAATAATGCTACACCCATAATCAGCCATGCATGAAATGGGATAGGGGCAGAGTCTGACATATCAGTGATCTCTAGTGATTTTATATCGGCCCATTGCTTCGACCCACTGAATCTCGCCACCTGGTTCTAGAGTAAGTCCATCTTCCAGTGGTAGGATTAAGTTGGAATAGGACTTGTTATCCATAGCATGTACTTCATTTCCTTGAACGTGCGTAATGATTGCAGACCCCTTTTCTAATAATGGGACTTGAATATTATCAGTCACAGTACCTACATGAGACCTCTTTTGCTTCGTGAATAAATCTTCAAGCTCCAAACGGGCTTTAGCACTACCGTGCTTACCAGGTTTCGATTTAGAAATGCTGAGAATTTTGTAAGCACTATCGTCAATAGCGACATATCTTCCTACTTTGAGAGTTCTAATCTCTACACGAGTTGTACCGGGCATTTGTTCACCTACGACTAAAGCCGAATGCTCCAACTTATGATGCTTATGCGTGATACATCAGCAGTCATGGCTTCCGCTAAGAGAAAGTTAGGGCCCGAGCCGAGAACCGGAGTTCCCGGCCCGGGTTTTACGTATCCTGAACTATGTTCAGTCGTTCTTTCTGCGGCCTGATAGACCGACACCAATTGCTGCTCCCATAAGAGCTAGCGTGGAAATTACTGATGTGAATCCAGGTAAGTTCTCGGTGAATCTATCGAATCCAGACGCGGTCTCGTTTCCTGCAGAAGCATTCTCGTCGAACTCATCGTCGATTGCGTCACAATCACCATCGCCATCAGCGTCGGATGGGATGCTTGTAGCTTTCAGTGGATCTGAACCACATTCATTCTCTCTAGCATCAGTTTCTCCGTCTCCGTCGTCATCGGTGTCTGCATTGTTACCAATTCCGTCTTCATCGGTGTCAATCCACTCGGTGATATCGTATGGGAAAGCATCGTCTACGTCTGGTGTACTGTCACCGTCGTCGTCAGTGTCAGAGTTATCGCCGACACCATCGCCATCATAATCGGACGATTCCGCTGGGTTCAATGGGAATGCATCGTCGACATCTGCAACATCATCTCCATCGTCGTCACTGTCGGTGTTGTCACCAATTCCGTCTTCATCGGTGTCCTTCCATTCGGTTGCGTCCATTGGGAAGTCATCGATACCGTCGTTGATACCATCTCCGTCATCGTCAGAATCTGAGTTATCACCTTGGCCATCTCCATCAGTATCCACAGTTTCGAATGGATCCAATGGGAAAGCATCCGCGGTATCTTCTACACCATCGCCGTCGTCATCAGTATCTGTGTTGTCACCATCTCCGTCACCATCACTGTCTAAGGATTCATTAGCATCTAGAGGGAATTGATCGACTAAGTCAACAACTCCGTCACCATCGTCGTCGGTGTCTTCGTTGTTACCAATTCCATCTGAATCAGTATCATCCCACTCTCCATTGTCGGTAGGGAACGCATCATCAGCATTCAGATATCCATCATTATCGATATCATCGTCCGAATTATCACCAGTACCGTCGCCATCAGTGTCAGTATCTTCAGTACTGTCTAGCGGGAATGCATCAACTAGGTCGGCGATTCCGTCACCGTCATCATCAGTATCTGTGTTGTCTCCTGTTCCGTCTCCGTCGGTGTCAGTATCCTCTGTGTTGTTAGTTGGGAAGGCATCATTGACGTCTTCTGTACCATCGTTGTCGTCATCAAGATCCATGACGTCGCAGATTAAGTCACCATCAAAGTCGGCAGGGATACTGGAAGCATCCAATGCGTTGCTACCACAGGTAATCTCATCTGCATCAGACCATGAATCATCATCATCATCGTCATCGAGTGCATAGTCAGCTGGGTCACAGTCTGCGTAATTATTGACATCATCAACAATTCCATCACCATCGGTATCAGTAGATACACACTTGTCTAGTGAATCAAAGTCGTCTTCGTCAAGTACTCCATCGTTATCGTCATCGAGATCTTCGTTCGAGGAGACAAATACATCCGGGAACTGTAAGTCGTCAATCCAAGCCTCACTTGAACCACCAGAGTTACCAGTACCGAAGTCAAATGTGAACTCTATGGTGTGAGTACCAGGTCCGAATGACCAAGACATAAATCCACTATCTTCTCCACACCATTCTCCATTGATACATCCACCATACTGAGAGGCGTCAATTTGTACACCATTGACGTAAACCTTGAGACCATCTGTGTATACGTTGGTTGTTGTTCTCTCGAATGATGATACCTTCCAATTCCATGTGGCATCTCCACCTGTTGTGTAGAATGTTGCCTTGACGGTAATTTCAGCATATGTTGTTGTAGCCTGACCCGATTTGAGCGAATACACACCATTGATTGGGTTGGTGCTACTTACTGTCCATGGTGGCTGGGTTGTAGAAGGTGTACAGGTTGATACCGCACCACCTATGGTTTGGTTTCCAAGTCCAGTACATGCTTGCTGTGTCCAGTTCGTATTGAGACCGTTGGTCAGGTTACCAGTTTCGAAGTCATAGGAATCACCAGGTGTAATTCCTAGGACGAAGTCAGCTAGTCCATCACCATCGGTATCGGTTGACTTTGATTGGTCAAATGGCCATAGGTCATCTCCATCCAATACGAGATCGTTGTCGTCATCCATATCTTCGAGTAACTCGGTTGTACAGTTAGCGACTAGTGTATCAGGCATACCATCTCCGTCATTGTCAGCGCTAGCACAAGCATCGAATGGGAACACATCAACAGTGTCATCGATTCCATCGTTATCATCATCTGTGTCTGCATTATCACCAATGAGATCTCCATCGTTATCTGCCCATTCTGTACCATCCATTGGGAAGAGATCGTTAGCATCTGCATATCCGTCGTTATCATCATCGGTATCTGCATTGTCACACAATCCATCGCCATCATTGTCTAGCCAATCAGGGAAGCTAGCGGAACCTTGCGTTGGACATGCGTCAACATCGTCAGCGTAGCCATCGTTATCGTCGTCGTCGTCAATCATTGTTCCAGCTGGAGTCTCTGTTGGAGCAGCGATTGTTGACAACTCTGTTAGAGTTGTAGCAACGAATGCTGCAGAGGAGGTCCATGTGTATCCAGACAATACAGCTACTCCTGAAGGCGAGGTGATGTCCAAAGAACCTTCACTAGCCCAGAAGTCACTGTCAACAGTCACATCTGCAGTTCCACTCATCAATGCGAAGGAACAGCTTGCAGTGCTCGAGTAACCACTTCCAGATATTGAACACAATTGGTTTCCATTGGAGTCTGTGACATCGATTTCGTGTCCACCATCTCCGTATGAATCGTACACGGTTAGAGTGTACTCGGTTGGCGCTTCAAGAGGCGGGGCAGAATCTGCCATTCCGTCACCATCTGAGTCTGCCCATACATTTCCATCAAGTGGGAATGCATCTGCGATGTCAAAGACACCGTCAGCATCATCATCGAGATCACCGTTGTTTCCTGTTCCATCACCATCAGTATCGACCCACTCTGTTCCATCAAACTGGAATGCGTCATTCCAGTCTAGATATCCATCGTTATCGTCATCTGAATCTAGGCGAACTCCGTCCCCACCCCAGCTTACTGTTGCAGTAGGGGTGTTCTCAAGAGTAGTGTCGACGTACCAATTGTTAGCGGATTCATCTACACCTGTAATACAGTCATTGATACCGTTGTTGACAAGGTCGATGTCAATTTCTGAGCCATCTGAACAAATCCACTTTGGAACTCCTGAACTACTTACTCCGTAGTTTGGATGTGCTGTGTTAACACCACCGTAGAAGTTCGGATAGGAGAATACACCAGCGCCACCCATGTTCTCGAAGTCCTGTTGTGTGACAACGGCGCCATTAGCATCTGTGAATATCACAGCGTCTATTCCAAATTCTTCAAAGCCACTGTTGGATACCATTTCTATGGTCAAGTAACCCTGACCTGCAGCACTGATATCTCCAGTAACTACGGTCCACACATCTTCGAGTCCTGAGTCATCAAGATCTCCGGTTACGGTTCCAGTAGAATCAACTGCATCCGTTCGGCTGTCGTAAAGCACTACCGTTGCGGATTCTCCAATGAATGCAACCATGATATAATCTTGAATACCAGTTACTTCCCAACTTGTGGATTCTACAACAATCGCTACAGACACGCTGTCGGCAGTCACGTAATCGAAGTCGAGGTTGTATGTTCCATCAGTATCTTCGACAGTGTAGTAGTTCGAACCGCTGTAAGCGGGTGAAGGGTTGTAGATGCTGTTGGTGATACCAATGTAGTCTCCGTCAGCAGTTCCTATTGCATCATAGGAGTTCGAGCCGGATTGTACACCATTGGTGTAGCTAATTCTTCCAGTGTAACCAATGTCACAAGCGGACTGGTCAACTGCATCTGCTAGTCCGTCACCATCTGTATCATCCGATGCACATGCTAGTAGGCTCCAAACGTCATCTACGTCCAAAGTCCCATCGCCATCGTCATCTGTATCTGCGTTGTTACCAATGCCATCGATGTCTGTGTCTACCCACTCATTGACATCGTCTGGGAATGCGTCCACGTCGTTGTTGTAGCCGTCTCCATCTCGTTCTGTGTCAAGAGCGTCACAAGAGTAATCTCCGTCCATGTCAGCTGGTGTGCTCGTAGCATCCAATGAGTTACTGGACGACGCATATACGCTACCATCGTCACAAAGAGCAGTTGTTCCTGTATCATAGGAATCACCCTCTTCTAGATCAGAGTAACCATCGCCATCATCGTCCAAGTCGAGTAATGTACCATCATCAGTAACTGTTGCTGGCACGGAACCCGATACGTAGCTATAGTCAGCAGTTAGGTAGCCGCCACCATCTCCCCATGAATCTGTGATAGTGATTGTATAATCACCTGCAACAGAGTAGGATGCAGTTGCATCAGTGTACTCGTACGTATCAGTACCTGAAGGTCCAACAACTGTTAGACCAAATTCATAAGGCCATGATGTACTATCTCCGAACGATAGTTCTAGAGTTTCACCGAACGCTACGGGAGCGAAGGTGATTGTACCGCAGGTTGCGGATGGACCAGAGTTCGTAATCGAACAAAGTTGGGTTGTACTATACGNGAAGGCGGTCGATGCAGGATCGATTATGTCCGCCTTTCCATCATTATCTGTGTCGAACCAAACTTCATCATCAGTTCGGAACGCATCATCAACATCCAAGAATCCATCATTGTCATCATCTGTGTCAATTGAGTCACACAGGTTAACACCAGTAGGAGCGTTGGTCGAGGAATCAATAGTACCCGAATCTCCTACGCTATCTCCATCTGTATCAACCGGAGTTGAAGAGCCTGAGGTAGCGTCGGTTCCACAAGCAACTTCCCATGAATCGTCCCATGCATCGTTGTCGAAGTCACGTGGGTAGGTGTCGTCATTATCTGGGATTCCGTCACCGTCGTCGTCTGAATCTGAGTTGTCACCAATTAGGTCGCCGTCGGTGTCTAACCATTCATTAGCGTCGAGTGGATCCCAGTCGTCTAGGTCATTCCATCCATCACCGTCGTCGTCAGTATCAGCATTGTTTCCAGTACCATCACCATCAGTGTCGGTACTTTCAGTGTCATCAGTGTCGAAGTCATCGAAATCATCCAGGATACCGTCACCATCATCATCGATGTCAGCGATGAGGGTTGTTGTACATCCGTCGACTAAGTCGTCAGGGTATCCGTCACCATCTGTGTCTACGTTAGCACAAGCATCGTTCGGGAATGCATCGCTGTTGTCACCGTAGCCTGTTCCGTCAGAACCTGATGGGGCGTCACCGTCTGTGTCGTCCCATTCGGCAGGATTCAGTGGGAATTGATCGGTGTCGTCATTATCTCCGTCACCGTCACAATCCACAATCANATCACAGCCAGCATTCTCGTTGACGTCCAGTACGTTATCTCCGTCGTCATCGTAGTCCAGGCTTGTTCCAGCCGGGCTAGTTGCAGGTGTGCTCGTACTCGATAATTCTGAGTAGGTTGCGGAACCGCTTCCTCCGTATGGCCAGGACAGGACATAGGTCATTGTTAGTGTATCAGAGACTCCACTTGGAGATACTATAGTGGCTGATCCTTCCATTGCATAGGAAGAAGCAGATAGTGCTACCGTAATTGATCCAGAGGTCAAGCCAATTGGATCACAAGAGGCTGTANNACCATAATCGCTAGCNCCTATTGAACATAGTACTGTTCCATCGGAGTGAGTTACTGTCAGTGCATTACCACCGTCTCCATATGAATCGCTTACACTGATTGTGTAGAACGTAGTTGCAACTTGTAGGTTCGGGAAGTCGTCAGCATCACCATCGTTGTCAGTATCAGTCCATGCATCGACATCGTTCGGGAACGCATCATCAGTGTCGAGGACGTTGTCGTTGTCGTCATCTGTATCTGCATTGTCACCAATTGTGTCTAGATCGTAGTCAGTGGTTTCACTGGCATCTAGTGGGAATGCATCACTTGTATCCACAACTCCATCACCATCATCGTCTAGATCTACAGCGTTACATGACAAGTCACCATCTGTGTCAGTTGGTGTATCAGTAGCATCTAATGGATCGTTACTTTCACCACAGTTCACAGTTTCATCGATATCTGAGTATCCATCGCCGTCATCGTCTGTGTCGGCGTTATCTCCAGTTCCGTCACCGTCTGTATCTACAGTCTCAGTTGAATCTAGTGGGAACGCATCAGTTACGTCATCCACGCCATCACCGTCATCATCGGAATCTCCATTGTTACCAATTCCATCGGTGTCAGTATCGACCCACTCATTGTAATCGTTAGGGAATGCATCGGTAGCATCAGGCTCACCGTCACCGTCGTCATCAGTATCGATTGTATCTTCGATTCCATCTCCATCGTCGTCGGCATCTGCATTATGACCCCAGCCGTCTCCATCAGCATCATACTGCTCAGAGGCATCTAGTGGGAAGTCATCAGGACCGTTGTAACATGGCACGGCAGTTCCTGTAGTAGCATCTTGGTCGAAAGCAGCGGTGTCACAAACACCATCGCCGTCATCGTCAGCATCTGCATTGTTTCCGACTCCGTCGCTATCTGTGTCAACCCATTCGTTGTTATTGGATGGGAAGTCATCAGCTGAATCGATCCATCCATCGCCGTCATCATCAGTGTCGAGGCTGTTATCGATGGTGTCTCCATCGAGGTCACCATCTGGGTTGAGGGTGATTGCAGCTGTTGCTCCAGATGTTGGCATACTCTGTTCCACACTGTAAGCATCAGTGTGAACCACAGTTACGGTGTAGGTCTTTCCTAGTACCGTAGTACAGTCACCTAGGTTGTCGCAGGATGGAACTGTGTATGTGCTGCTTGTAGCACCTGTAATGTCGCCATCTTCGTCTGCCCATTGATAAGTGAATGTACCTATGCCATCGTCATCGGATAGTCCGCTTGTGTCAGCAGTTAGTACCTCGCCGTCGTATAGATCACCTGTAATTGACACAGTTCCTGTTGTTGCATCATCAGTGTTATCCACAGTTAGTACGTATGAGTCAGTTGCTGTAGCACCAGGTGTTGCACCATCATCAGTACATGTTACTGTGATTGTGTGATCTCCAACATCTGCGTTCAGCGGAGTACCGGAGATTATTCCTGAGCTAATGGCTAGTGTACCTGGGGCTCCACTCATTGTGTATGTGAGAGCGTCATTGGTATCGACATCTGTACACATGCTTGAGACATCTAGACTGTAGGGTGAATCTTCATCAATGCTTCCAGCAGTTAATGCATTAGCAACTGTTGGAGCATCATTAGCACCACTGACTGTGATTGTTACAGTCATGGTGTCAGACAGAGTTCCATCTGTAACTGTCATTGTGAATGATTCAGTTCCTGAACCATCGTGTGCCAGTGCATTTGTGTCGACATCGGAGTTATCCAATGTGTAGGTCCATGCACCTGTTGCTGCATCGACTACAATCGAACCGTAAGTTCCAGTTGCGTCACCACTGTAGGCGAGTGAAGCTGAGGCGTCATCATCTGTACCTGCTACTGTACCTGTTGCAGTAGTGGCAGTTGCATCTTCAGTAACTGCTCCTGTACCGTCGTCACCAGCACTAGGACCGTCGTTAGCACCAGTGATGGTGATTACGANATCCATTGTGTCGGACTCGCTCGATGCTGAATCGGATACTGTCATTGTGAATGTGTCAGTTACTACATCATTTGCATCTAGCGCAGTGGTAGCTGCTAGGCTGTTGTCCAATGTGTATGTCCATGCACCTGTTGCTGCATCGATTACAATCGAACCGTAAGTTCCTGTAGCACCACCTGAGTAAGATAGAGACGAGTCTGCATCTGCATCACTTCCGGCAACAGTTCCTGTTGCGGTGTTAGCTGTAGCATCTTCTGTGACTGCTCCTGCCTGGTCACCGCCAGCGCTTACATCGTCATCAGCACCAGTGACTGTGATTGTTACAGTCATGGTGTCAGTTAGTGACGAGGACGTATCTGTCACTGTAATTGTGAAAGCATCCGTTGGTGTATCACCAGCATCTAGAGCGGTTGTAGCCGCTGCACTGTTGTCGATAGTGTATGTCCATACACCTGCGCTGTCTATTGCTAGACTTCCATAGGTGCCTGCTGTTGAGCCGAATGCGTCCCCTATCCAATATAGGAAGGAAGAATCTGCATCGTCGTCACTAGCAGCGACTGTTCCAGTTGCTGTAGTTACGGTTGCATCTTCAGTAACTCCTCCAGTCTGATCAGGACCAGCATCAACTGCATCGTCAGCACCAGTGATGGTGATTACGACATCCATTGTGTCTGATGCAGATCCATCAGAGACAGTCATTGTGAATGTCTCAGTCACTACATCATTCGCATCTAACGCAGTAGTAGCGGTTAGGCTGTTGTCCAATGTGTATGTCCATGCACCTGTTGCTGCATCGATTACTATGGAACCGTAAGTTCCTGTAGCACCACCCGAGTAAGATAGAGACGAGTCTGCATCCACATCAGTTCCAGTAACGGTTCCTGTTGCAGTAGTGGCTGTTGCATCTTCAGTAACTGCTCCGGCAGCTCCAGTAGTAGCAAACTCAGGAGCGTCGTTAGCACCAGTGATGGTGATTACGACATCCATTGTGTCGGATTCGCCAGAGGCTGAATCGGATACTGTCAGAGTGAATGTTTCAGTCGGAGCATCATTTGCATCTAACGCAGTGGTAGCTGCTAGGCTGTTGTCCAATGTGTATGTCCATGCACCTGTTGCTGCATCGATTACAATGGAACCGTAAGTTCCTGAAGTACCACCTGAGTAAGATAGAGANGAGTCTGCATCTGCATCACTTCCGGCAACAGTTCCTGTTGCGGTTGCGACTGTAGCATCTTCAGTAACAGCTCCTGCTTGGTCGGCGCCTGCACTTACATCGTCATCCGCACCGGTGATTGTAATCACAACATCCATTGTGTCAGATTCGGTTGAATCAGAATCTGTTACAGTCAGAGTGAATGTGTCAGTTACCTGATCACCCGCATCTAGTGCTGTAGTAGCAGTTAGGCTGTTGTCCAATGTGTATGTCCATGCACCAGTTGCTGCATTGACTACAATCGAACCGTAAGTTCCTGTAGCACCACCCGAGTAGGATAGAGACGAGTCTGCATCTGCATCAATTCCGGCAACAGTTCCTGTTGCGGTGTTAGCTGTTGCATCTTCAGTAACTGCTCCTGCCTGGTCGGCGCCTGCACTTACATCGTCATCTGCACCTGTGATGGTGATGTCAACATCCATTGTATCTGAGTCTGTTCCGTCAGATACTGTCAATGTGAATGTCTCAGTCACCTCATCGTTTGCATCTAGCGCATTAGTAGCTGTTAGGCTGTTGTCCAATGTGTATGTCCATGCACCGGTTGCTGCATTAACTGCTATCGAACCGTATGTTCCCGAAGCACTACCGGAATATGATAGAACTTCATTTTCATCTTGATCCGTTGCATCAATAGTTCCTGTTGCGGTGTTAGCAGTTGCATCTTCTGTAACTGCTCCTGCTTTGTCAGCTCCTGCACTTGGACTGTCATTGATATCATTGATAGCAATAGTAACTGTATCTACATCCGATGAAGACGAATCGTAGGCTACAATCGTTAATGTGTATGAGTCAGTAACCTCGTGATCTAGGTTCGTTACAGAAGCAATGGTAATTACACCAGCATTACTGATTGCGAAGACTCCATCACTGTTTCCTGCAGAAATCAACACAACATCAGGTGTTCCATCTGTGATTGTTACTGTCATTACTGAATCGCCTACTGAAGCATCCTCATCGACGTTGCCTGTTTGACCTCCTAAGATGATGATCTCGGTAGCATCGGTTACGGTTACAGTATACGACAGGGCTGAACCTGTGTTAGCTCCATCCAGAATTGTAGCGGTAATTGAGTAAACATTTGTTCCTGCAGCTGAACCTGGGTTTTCGTAATCAGGTGCTGTTTGGAATGCTATGCTTACATCATCGCCCGAGACTGAACATGTGAATGATGAAGCGTCTGCTCCTCCTAAGGTACAGGTGTTGCTGTCCTGTGTATCTGTGTCTGTGATTGTAAAGTAATCAACATGTGTTGTTCCTTCAGCCACGGATGGTGTTACATCTCCACCAGAGTAGGTAGGCGTTTGGTCATTTACATCGGTCACAGATACTGTCACAGTAATTGTGTCAGTGAGGCTGCCGTCTGTTGCTGTTAATTCGACTACACAACTATTACCTGCAGCACAAGCTGTTCCTGAGTCATAATCAGGAGCTGCTGCGAAGCTTAGAGCACCAGTATTAGTATTGACCGAGAATTTAGCTTGGTCTGCCCCTCCGCTGATAGAGTATGTTGGGGTGTCGTCACCATCAACATCAGTAGCAGCGTATGTTGCCACTGTTGTAGTGCCTTCTGCGGTTGATGCAGTTGCGGTACTACCACCAGCGAATACTGGGGCGTCATTAGCACCAGAGATTGTTACAGTAATTGTCTGTGTATTGCTGTCAGAAGCTGTATAGCTAATCGAGTCAGTTACCGAATCTTCGGCATCTAAGGACTGGATAGCATTGCTGTTGACAGCATATGACCATGTTCCACTTGACAGTGTAAAGGCACCATATCCGTTAGAACCGGCTGTTGAAGCAACATCCGCGAAGGATGGTGTTTCTCCAGTATCCACATCACTAATTGTGATAGTTCCAGTTGGAGTTGTACCATCATCTTCTGTCATTGTACCAGTGGTGGTTCCAGAGATTACTGAGACGTCGTTAGCACCAGCAATTGTGATTGTAACAGTCTGAACTGTTCCGTCAGCACTAGCGAATGTTAGTGTATCAGATAGGCTTGTACCAGCAGCTAGAGCTTGTACTGCAGCGTTGCTGTTGTCCAGACTGTATGTCCAGGCTCCGCCTGACATCGAGTAAGTACCGTAAGTAGAGGAAGTACTCGACTTGTCAGCCATTGAACCTTCGCCAGTATCTACATCGCTTACCGTAATAGTTCCAGTAACCGCAGTAGAGACATCCTCAGTTGCTGATCCAGTTGTGTCGCCTGCGAATGTAGCAGCGTCGTTCAGACCGTTGATGGTGATTGTAACAGTCTGTGCTGTACCATCTGCGCTTGTTACGGAGAAAGTATCAGTCATTGAAGCGCCTGCTGCTAGAGCTTGCACAGCACTG
>PANM01000014.1 GCA_002708385.1 Methanobacteriota archaeon
TGTTCTTTCAAATCATCATATCCTAATTTTTTCATGGTTTCAAGCACAACATCTCTGTAATCATGCTTTATTTCATCCCAATTTATTGATTTGTGAACATTGGAAACAGGAACTAAGACGTAGATAGCCGAATGCCCCTCTGGAGCCATTGATGGATCTGTTAAGCATACATTTTGAACATACAATGATGGGTCATCCCACGTAATTTTATTTTCTGTCACATCTTTTAGATTGGTGTGATAATCTTTTGATGCGTATATTTGGTGATGATCTAAATCATATTTCTTGTCCACTCCAAGATAGAGCATGAAAGTAGAGCAAGAATAAGATTTCTCATCTAATTTTTTGTCAGACCATCTTTTCCTTAATTTATCAGGAATAAGCCCTTTCATTCCACTAGCAAAATCCACATTCATTACATATTTCTTGGCAGAGTAGGTGTTCTTTCCAGTCTTGACTCCAACTATTTTTTTACCATCAAAAAGACACTCTTCCACAGGTTCATTGAGGCATATTTCCACACCTAGCTCTTCTGCTAATGCCCCCATTCTTTCAGTTACTGTACCTAATCCCCCTTTAGCGTGATAAATACCGTATTCTAATTCTAGGAAAGACAATATTGTGAAAAGACTAGGTGCCTGAAACGGTGACATTCCCAGGTATTTAGTTTGAAAACTCATCGCCAATTGCATTCTATCGTCATCAAAAAACTTCGATAAATCAGATGCAACACTTCTCCAGGGNCTTAGAACTTGAGCCACCCGCAGAGCTCTTTTGTTTGCTAGATTAGTCCAACTTGTCCATGGTGAATTTAAACAATTTTTAGATAATTTCAATTTTTTCCTGTTATCCAAAACATATTTTCTGAACCCCTCAGCATCTTTTTTTCCACACAATTGCTCAATTTGTGATACCATGTAATCCATATCAGTACTAGCATTTAGGGAACCTCCTTCGCCGAACACCAATCTGTAATTAGGATCAAGTTTTATGAGGTTTAATTCTTCATGTGCATCTTTACCAATCGCTTGAAAAATCTCTTCAATTATTTCCGTGTAATGGAAAAATGTTGGACCGTTATCGTATCGATAACCCTCCTTTTCTATTACTTTGGTCCTTCCTCCAACCCGATCTGTTTTTTCGATTATTTTTACCTTTAATCCTGCTTTCGCAAGCAACAATGAACATGCAAGGCCACCAGGACCTGCTCCTACAATCAAAACATCTTGGTCTGAATTTATCGATGCCTCAGGCTCGATGGAATGAGTTGCGANTTGCATAATCAGTCCTCTTGTACGACGGTAATTACGCCGAGAGTCGACATCAGCACGTTTGCCTTCTGCATTACCGTTAGGCTAAGGCGCTGGGACACAACGTTTCCGCACAATTTCTCTGCTTGCTTGATTAATTGTGAATATACTGACACCATAATTGCTGGACTTTTTCTCGACTCTGAATTAATCATTGGAAGTAATTTGACAGCTTCTTCTTTGTGGGCATTGCACCTTTGAATGTAATCTTTCATGAATTCCTGCCAATTTGGGTTAGAAGCAAGACTTGGAGAGGACAAGTCTGAGGTACATATTCCGAAGGATTGTAACTCGGCTGTAGGCAAGTAGACTCTACCCGATGCGAGATCAGACTGAATATCTCTCAATATGTTGACCTTCTGTAGAAAAATTCCCATCTCATCTGCGTAGTGCTCAGCCTCTTTCCCATCGTAACCATACAGGTGGAGCAAACAAAGACCCACTGAGGATGCAACGTTGTAGCAATAGCCTCGCAAATCTTCGTAGGTCCGGTAATTTGTTGGATAGAGATCATCTTCCATCCCGTCAATCAAGGAATGTAAGTGCTGAGATGGAATATTGAATTTTTCAATCGTATCCCAAAATGCTAGGAAGAACTTTTCTTTNGGAAAGCTGTCATTTACCCCTTGCTGAATATTATCTCGCAAGTAAATTAGAGCGCATAGCTTAGCGATGTGACCCTCGTGATCTAAGGTACCACGGGAGCGATGTTTNTCGTCTAGATATTTCGACCTCCGTAAGGCTCTCAATCGAAGTGCACCCATCTGCTGAGGAGTGAATGAAGAAAAATCAGGCAACCAATCTCCGTCTGCTACATCATCGGCTCTTCTACAAAAAGCATAGAGAGCATTGATACCGTCTCTTTTAGGCTTCGGAAGAGTTTTGAAAGCNCTCAAAAATGAAGAGGAAGACTCCTTTGCAATTCTCTTGCATTCGAGGTAGGACTGCTCTACGGTAGCAGTATCATTCCTCACGACGTCTCCCATCATATCTTCGCATCCTCTATGATTCGTATATAATGAAGTGTTTTATCAATTGTCTTATCAACTCTGGAATTATTCACATTGCTTGGCGCGTAACCGGCTCTGGAATTGGCAAACAAGCGCGAAATTCTTCGAGATAGGGGCTCATTGAACTGATGAGTTTCACATCGGGATGTGTCCGAATTACTAAGCCATCCAAGTACATCAAAGCACGGATAATTGGAAATGCCTCTTCTCCGAAAACCGCACCAGCATCTTCAACTGCGCAACGAACGGTTTTCATCATAATTTGAGTGAGACTTTGCTCTCCAACAGAACGCATCTCAAAGTCGTGATATATTCCATACATTTTCAACATGTAATCCTCTTTTTTCTTCTCATCCAAAGTATCTTCNGATAGGCCTAGTAACGCCTCGAAAGCATCTTCTAAGTTACTATTTGACAAGTGTTCGAAGAAGCGAAATAGTGAGCTGCTAATGTGAGTAGGCGCGTGACAGATTGCACCATTATCAATGAAGACAAACATGCCATCCTCATCAATGATACAATTCCCTGGGTGTAGATCTCCGTGGAATGTGCCGATACCGAATAGATAGGCACCATGAATCCGGAAAAGATCCAGCAAGGTAGACCAAGAAAGTGTACCTGCATCTATGCCATCTTCCAGAGAGTCTCCTCGGATGAACTCTGAGACCAGAACCTGCTCATTGGATAATTCTCGATAATACTTTGGAAATCTGAGTCGGTGCATTTGGAATGTATCGTCGATATCCAATTGAATATTCTTCAGTTCATCCGCTCCTGAGATCTCATTGCGAAGGTCCAACTCCCTAGTCGTGTAGTCCGCAACGTGGTTTAGCAGTGCTACAGGGTTACCGACTCTGCGGAGTTTTGGCATGAATAAGAGGAAGATACGTAGCCACCTTCGCATTCTCTTTACATCTCGACGAAACGACTTCTCATTCTGAGCCTTGATGACCTTGATTACTACATCCTCTCCAGTCTTCAAGCGCGCTCGGTGCACCTGTCCAACCGAGGCGGCAGCGATAGGAATCTTGTCTATTTCTTCGAAGGCATCAAAGAAGCCCTTAGGCGCTCTCTTCTCGAGATTATCAAANACCTGTTCAGATGGAATACTAGATGCGTGTTGATACAATTGTTGCAATTGTCTACACTTTTCAACCGAAATCAAATCGCTTCGCAGTGCAAAGATTTGAGCCAACTTAACTGCGAGCAATCCTTGGGCCTGAATCCAATCTAAATCTGCGGGCCCAGACTTCAGAATTTGTCGCATAAATCTAGCGAAAGTCCAGACGCGCATACCATTTCCGTTAGCCTTTCCCAATATCAAGTGATGTTTCAAAACTCAGACCTAAATATCGTTACTAAATCATCGAATTCGGTTGATTAGAAAGCGTTAGTCATTCTGAAATAGGCCAGACAACCCGACAAACCCCAAGCAGAGGTACCCGAGTGGTCAAAGGGGCTGGGATGAGGTCCCAGTGCGTAGTGCTTCGCAGGTTCAAATCCTGTCCTCTGCACCATTACTTCATCTCAATTTTTGAGAAGACAATACCTGCAATCTCACCTGCTTCCAGCGGTTCGATTTCATGCTCCACGATAAGGTGACTAATCAGTCGATGTTGTTCTATGCGTCCGTGACACTCTGGACAATCGACGATCCGCGGCGCCCTGTAGCCAACAAATTCTGCTCTCCCCATCGGTGTCATCAACCTAGTTGCAGTACGTACGATGACCATCCCAAACGCCAGTGAGAGAATTATCAACCCGCAAGTAAAGCCCGAGAAAATAGGGGGCGGAGGGCGATTTTGTAGCAGCTGCATGTCATTGGTCACAAAGTTCTGAGAGGAATTTCGCATCTCGGAGATATCGATAATGTGACTGAAGTTCTCATTCCTTACATTCAAGATTAATTCAGCACCGTCATGATATTCTTCAACGTCCAAATCTAATGTAAATCTACCATACATGTCGGTATTCGACTCTGTACCTCTGAATGGATGACAGTCGTATTCTTGACTTTGACAAACTATCTCAACATCGTTGTAGTTCACGGTAGTCCCATCGGAGTATGTGACGATTCCACTGATTCGATAGGTTTCTGCCTCTGCGAGAGAGGGGGCCGCAAAGAACACTAGCAGAACGGCGAGCCAATGCGAACGCATGTAATCAGTTGGATAGAACTTGTTTTCAATTGATGTTTGAAATTTTGAATCATATCCTGCCCCTACAACAGAATGACCTGACTACCGACCTCGGCCTGACCTTCTTCAATGACTGAAGCAGACCATCGGGACCAACCGAATTCTTTCTCATGATCGATTCGATAGAATGCTCCTCCGATGAACGACTTGCCAATTTTGCTGCATGGGGCCGTTGGTTCGCTAAGCTCAATCATCGCATTCCCAATCATCATTCGAGTTCCTACCTTTAGAGAAGGCCAATCTACACCTTCGATAGTGATATTTTCTCCGGTAGTCCCAACATCAATGGCGTGCCCCTCNCTCTTNAATTTCTNAATTTGNTCCAATGAAAANANNGTNACTGCTCGGGTGCCAANNCNATTTNTNTTCTCNGTNCTGAANCGNTTNAAATCCNCCTTCAACNCCNNCNAAANNAATCTCGNCCTTGTCAATAGGTAACTTNGGAACNCCGCCCTCNGTACTGATNTTGATTGAATGTACNANAGCNCTCATTCATACNCCTCCAATCANAATNATAGTCNTANNAATCTTGACGGNTCNTCAACANAAAGGTATACTAAAACACCCAATAGGNCAANTCTTAGCGCCCATCTACCAAGNTCCTTAACATCGAGTCCACCACTCTCAGTCATATCATTCAACGGAACACNTCTNGAAATCAATCTGTTGGTCCAATCTATGTGCCATTTCCAAATATCGTCCTTTGAGTTCCTCATCTGGGTGAGTAATAACATGCTTCCAATATCTCCAAGCCGCAATCGAAAGTGTAGCATATCTGTGAAGTGCAGGTAAGGCTAACTTCTCTTCCTGAGATAGTGGACGAATCGATTCGTAACCCTCCAGTAATGCATTCCATCGCTCATGAACAGGCTCCCCATCGTTCCATCCAAATCCTACGAAAGCCATCATCAGATCAAACGCGCAAGGGCCGATGAATGCCTCTTCTAAATCAAGGATAGCCGCAACCGAACCTTCTCCAATGACATTATCTGGAAACAGATCGCCATGCAAAATCCCCTGTGGTAAATCTACTGGGATTTGGTTGCGCAAACTCTCAGATTCTTTCTTCAGAGAGATTAGAAAATCAGACCAAGAATTTGTATCGTCGGCTATTTCGAACATTTCCTCGAACAGAGACCACCCCATTCTGTAATCATCTGGAAAGCAATCTACAGTAGGGATTTGTTGGAGTAGGGCCAAAGTTTCTCCAAGACTCTTCAGAGATTTCCTATCATTACCCAACATACCACCTTCAACGAATGGCAGTATAGTCCAGGCCATCCCTTCCTTTTGAACGACCAACTTACCATCGAGAAATTCGATTGGTACGGCGGTAGGTATGCCATGTTCATCGAGGTGACAATGTCTAGCGACAACTCTCCTCACCTCCTCAATTGTATTTGCATTCCATACTTTTAGAACGACTTTGGAAGCGTCAGTTAGAGTTAGAAGAATGTTGGTATTATCCCAACCTCCTTGTAATATTTCCATCGAGTCGACACTCGGAAGCCCCGCCTTATTCAGCAGCTCATTTGCCTCATCAAGACCCACATCAACTCGTCGCATTTCATTCACCATTTCTGCTCAGTACATCGTTTAGATATTCCAGTGCCATATCTATATCTTGCCTTGTAAGTACCATTGGCGGCTTAATCTTGATGACATTATGATGCGGTCCATCTGTACTCAACAATACTCCCAAATCTCTCATCTCACGAACTACTCTTTCCGCCTCTTCGGCATTCGGCTCTAATGTAATCTGATCATGAACAAACTCAATTCCGATGAAGAGACCTCTTCCTCTAACATCTCCAATCGCCGGAAAGGTTTCTTTCAATTTACTAAGCCCATTCAAGAAATATTCACCATGCTCTTTCGCCTGTTCTTGCAAGCACTCATTTTCAATTACGTCCAATACTGCATTGCCAATTGCACAAGATACAGGATTACCTCCTGTGGAACTGAACCATTCCATCTCTCCAAGGGAAGAAGCAATTTCCTTGGTAGTAAATACTGCAGCCATAGGATGACCATTACCTATCGATTTACCAAGAACAACAATATCCGGAACAACATCTTGAGATTCGAAGGCCCACATATGAGTTCCAAAGCGGCCAAAACCGACTTGCACCTCGTCCACAATCAGCAGACCTCCAGCCTCCTTTGTGTATGTTTGAGCTAGTTTCAGATAGCCATCAGGCAGTGGGATTTGGCCTGCGCAAGAGAGCATTGGCTCAATCAGAAATCCAGCCACATCTCCTGCATCAGAGATTACATCCTTCGTCTCTTGATCAAAATCGATACCCGTCCTTCGATATTCATCAGGAACAGGAACAACGTGTACCCAATGCTCTGCAACTCCTTTACCGCCCGGCCCAAGAAATTTGTACGGACTCAATTGAACGAGCATACTGGTGTTGCCGTGATATCCTCCATCGGCCACCAACATGTCGTGATTTCCTGTGTGAGCTCTAGCCAAGCGGATAGCTAGCTCGTTCGCCTCACTTCCAGAATTGACCATGAAACCAATATCAAGACCTTCTGGTAGAGTGCTCGCCAATCTCGAAATATAGTCGGTTAAACCATCGTATATGTAGCGAGTATTTGTGCTAAGAATTTCCATTTGTTTTTGACCTGCTGCAACCACTTTTGGATGACAATGACCTACATGACAGACGTTGTTTACAAGATCAAGATACCTAGTTCCATCATTGGAAAAGAGATACTGCATTTCTCCTTTGACAATGTGAAGTGGCTGACCATGTCCAATAGACAACGAGTTGCTAATGTGACGATTTCGCGCCTCAAGTAAATCGTCCAAATCGCTCATTACAGCGGGTCTCTGACACTAGGAATTTGAAATCCTATCGCTCCTCAATCAGTGACTCCCCCAATCTATCCATAATTGTTGTAGCTGACTCGATACTGTGTACAGTCTCGACACTCTTTCCAGCAGACCAGAGGTCTTTTGCAGAATTTTTCTTGCCCTTTGCTAAGGCTCTCATACGCCAAAATGAGATACCAGTGACCAATACCCTAGTTCGATGTTTGAACCTACTGTTGAGGAGCCTACGAACCAACCAATTACTGTGTTGCTTAACCCCATCACCACCAATTACAGCGACAGGAACTCCAGTCAACTTTGTCGTCCAAGTGATATCGTCTTCAGTAGCATTAACAATCGCCCCTTTGTAATCGTCGGGAGCCGTGCACTCATTTGTAGCGATGAATCTAGTACCCATCTGAACACCATCATAGCCTATATCCATAGCCGTTTTCAATTCCTCTTCACTGCCTATTCCACCGGCGCAGATTAAGGGCACATCGAGGTCTGATAATTCCTCAAACATTTCTTCCATAGACAAGTCACCTAGGTGGCCACCAGCCCTATTATTGACACAGATCAAGCCATCAGCACCGCATTGTATTCCCTTTTCTGCATGGAATCTATTAGTGACATCATGGTACACAATTCCTCCGTAGGCGTGAACCTTTTCACAGACCCAGTCGGGTTTCCCCAACGAGGTGACAAAGAACCGAATCCCTTCCTCTAGGGCAATATCAATCCATTTTGACATCCTTTCGAAATACTTCTCACTTCCTTTCTCAATTAGTGCATTGAAACCAATTGGTTTATCAGTTAATTCTCGAATTAATCTAATTCCAACCCTCAATCCTTCGATTGTATCTGGATCATTGAATCCATGTACCATAGTAATCGAAACGGGCTGAATAATCGCCATACCCCCTCCTTCAGCTGCGGCTGCGACAAGCTCAGGATTGCTACAGGGATACATTGCCCCACAAATAATCGGGTGCTCTACACCCGCGTGCTCAGTTAGACGAGTTTGCATTCCCATTTACACACCTCTTTGAGCCTAGTTCTAACTAGGCGCCTCCCTTTGCGCGAAAGTTCCACTTGAATACCCAATCAGAGACAATATCTCCAGTACTATCTTGTCCTACAACATTCATTTCTAGGTCAACTCCTTCTCCTGTAGCAAGCGCTTCTTCGATAGCACTTCGTGCTTTAGAACCATCCTCACAGGTAAAGCGAATTTTCCCTTTCGCGCGTTTGACAAATTTTGCCTCAGTACCCACTACAAACATCCGCAAACCACCTTCACAAGATCTTGAAATCGTGAACGGATGGACTCCTGTAGCAAGTTCAGCAGCCATTCCTTGTGCCGCCCAGTACATTGTTTTGAAAGGATTCTGAGATCGCCAACCACCAGGAATCGATGTCACACATTTCGTCATATCTGCCTGTTCAACACGAAGCCCGACGAATGCGGCTGATGGCATTGAAGCCCAAGTGAATGCACGAAACCTCATCCAACCGAGCATACCTTTCAATTCGCGCTGAAGCCGGGCTTCGTCAATCATGCAACTCAACTCGAACTCGGATTAGCCCCTCTACTCATCAGTTTGTCGACTAGGTTACAATATCGTTCCATAGCCTCATCGACACTAATCCCTCGGAGCTTACGCCATGCCTGCCACTTCACCATTCCAGCCATACCTGCGGAAATTGGTCGAGGGCTTCTTGCATCGCCTTCAGTGGCTTGCTTATACAAAGCGTAAAGTTGCAACAACGTGCTGTTATCTGGCGTTTCTTTTAGTTTCCAAACCCGTTTCGCGGCCCTTTCAAATTTCTTCCTTAGGTTCATTTTATCATTCTCCAAGTACAGGCACTAGCCATTTTTCAACTAATTCAGCTCGTCGTGCAGAATCTTCAGTTGAGGTATGCACCATTCCCTCAATCAAGTGGATAAAGGAATAGGAATCTTCTGGATTTAGATGTTTTATTGCCAATTCATAGTGATCTAGCCCTAGGGTCTCATCTTCTTCTGCTTGGACCAATAAATAGTCAACCTTGGGCAACCCCCAATATGGCAATTCAGAATTCGCATAACGTACATTTAGATCAGGATGAATTCTTTCATATTCTCTTCGTAGAGTGTGCCTCACCCAAGGTTTTGCCATAACCATTCTACCCGGTAATTTTTCGTCGATAATCTTAGGAAAAGAGGTGACCGGAGACTCCAAAATAATTCCCTTTAGTTTGCGCTCCCACCAATCAGAGAGATGACTAGCGAGTCTTATAGCGATGAATCCGCCTAATGAATGCCCGTAAATCCAAACTCTTTCTGGCTCAAAACCAAGTAACTTAGGAGCCTCCTCGAGTAAAGCCTCAGCGTCGGCTACAGCCTTGAGAATAGTCCAATCAAACCGGCCTTCTTGTCGCCCAAAACCCCTTTGATCCAATCCGATAATGTGTGGGCCTAGACTGTTGAGATGTAGACATCGCGACTCGCCACGACCTAGCGAGGAGGAATATCCGTGTAGATACACGACCAAGTCTCTGCTAGTATCGCTACCAGGAAGAATTTTTGCAATTAATTCCTCCTCTCCCCATCCACGAAAAGTAACATCCTTCCAACGTTCATCCTTGACATCGATAAGGTCACGGAGTGGTGTCGTAAACACTGAGAGGTATATTTGCCAGTAAACAAAAAGCCAACCTCCAATCGGAATCGATAAACCAACAAGCAAAATGAAAGCCCTATTTTTCAAGATATCAGGAATAAATAAAACAGCCATTAATTCAACAGAGAAAACAATACTCAGAATGGTCGGAATACTCGGCCTCCATCGAATTGGTGTTTTCAGATAACTCGCAGCCCTTTTTGGCCTTAGGCGAATCTGTGATTGATTACCATCTAGCATCAGAACATCTCTACGGGGTAGTCCATTAGCGCCTTGGGTCCCGATTGAATCTTTGCTGCCAAACTTACAGTTTCGGGGAAAATCCGCTTGAAAAAGAATCTAGCACTAGCGAGTTTAGCGTCATAGAAAGGCTCGCCTTTTTTCTGCAGACAAACCTTCGCCATTTTCGCCCACATGTAACCGAGTAGAACGTTACCAAAGTAACGACAATAATCGGTAGCACCAGCGGCTAGAAAGTGAGGATTTGCCATTCCTTCGGCAATCATAAGCAGTGTAATCTGCTGCAGCCCCTTAACACCTTGATAGAGAGGTTTATTGAACTCAGCCATCCCATGATTATCACGGTTTTCTTCTATGAATTGAGTTAGAGGCCACATTAGATGGCGGAGGTTTTTCCCATAATCTTGAGTGATTTTTCTACCAGCTAGGTCGAGTGCCTGAATTCCGTTCGTTCCTTCCCAGATTTTTGAGATTCTAACATCTCTGTAGAATTGCTCAACTCCATATTCAGTACAATATCCAGCACCACCCATCACTTGCATGCAAGTACTTGCAGTCTCACACCCCAAGTCGGTGAAATGGGCCTTGATAATCGGAGTAAATAAAGCGACAAGAGCAGTAGCAGCTTCAGAAACTTCAGGTTCTTCACTGTGCATCTGATCGAGTAATATTCCAGCCCAAACAGCAAGGGCTCTACTACCTTCGTTGTTGACTTTCGCCTCCAATAGCATGCGCCTAACATCGGGGTGAACAAGGATATTGTCAGCGGTCTGCCCAGGGTCCTGAATACCCTTCAAATCTCGGCCCTGCCTTCTTTCTAATGACCATGCAAGAGCGTTCTGATAAGCGATTTCTCCTAATCCGAGGCCCATCATTCCAGTTGCAACTCTTTCTCTGTTCATCATCTCGAACATTAGAGGCATACCTCCGTGAAGGGGTCCGACCAACCAACCAACACTTTCATCAAAATTCATCACACAAGTTGGACTTGCATGAAGTCCCATTTTTTCTTCAGCTCCTGAGCAGGTAACTCCATTATGATCAGGATTAAGGTCTCTAGATATTCCTTCTAGCCCCCCGTCTTCCCATTCAGAGGGTAGGTACTTTGGCACCAAAAATAGTGATATTCCCTTGGTGCCTTCAGGGCCGCCTGGTACTTTAGCTAGAATCAAGTGAACTATATTTTCAGTCATATCATGTTCACCATAGGTGATGAAAATCTTCGTTCCAGTAATCCTGTAGGTTCCATCATCTTGTGGCTCTGCTTTTGTGCTGATTATTCCCAAATCAGTTCCAGCGTGAGGCTCTGTAAGACACATAGTTCCGGCCCACTCGCCAGTAGCTAGGTTGCTTGCAAAGTAGTCAATGAGGTCTTGTCTTCCGTGATGAGTTAGAACCTCATAAACACCGATTGATAGCGCTGGTAGAACACTCAGTGCCATACAAGCCGAGGTTCCATATTCAGCCCAAGTTACCGCTGAGAAAAATGTAGGAACTCCCATACCTCCATGTTCAGGCTTACAGGATGTTGCCATCCAACCTTCTTCGATGCCTTGTCTATAGGCTTCTTTGAATTCTTTAGGCATCGTGATAATTCCATCTTTGAACCCCAATCCCTCTTTATCTCCAAGTTCATTGATTGGAAGCCATACCTCCTTAGTGTGAGTTCCCCAACCATCAATCAACATAGACAGGAAGTCAGCATCGAAGTCGTCATATCCTAGTCCTTCGATTGAACCGATGGCATCGAATACCTCATTGAACAAGAAGTCATAATCACGCGAAGGGGGCTCCCAAACTACCATTTTCTCACCTCAATTCCTCAACGGTTTACCTGTATTCAGCATATGTTCCATGCGTGCGAGCGTATCTGGCTGACGACCAAGCCAACCTATTGCTCTCCTTTCTATTTCGAGAATATCTTCCTCTGTCAATGACTCTGTTATATCGGTATCTCCACCGGTCAGAATTCTCGCCAACTCTCTAGTAACTACCACATCATGAGCAGTTGCCTGACCGGATAAAGCGAGGTCTTTAACCGCTAATTCCAGAGCCGTAAATCCACTATCCCCTGGCAATACATAGGTGTGTGGCTCTGGTGGCTCATAGCCATCGATCATCTCTAATACTCTTTGCTTAGCGTCAGCTAGAAGCCGATCTCTATTCATGGTAATTCTATCATCTGGGCCTAAGAATCCCATGCTTCGAGCCTGTTCTGCGGATGTAGCAACTTTTGCAGTACCGATATATTCGAAAGCCTTCATTGCAGCTCCCATAGGCCCTTCAGGTACAAGGTTGAATTTATTCAATCTTGCAAGTAATTCCTTGCATCCACCCCAAGCCGGAACTATACCGACACCGACTTCGACAAGTCCGATATATGACTCAGAATGCGCTTGAATCGCATCACAATGGAGCAATATCTCTGCTCCACCCCCAAGGCACATGCCAGTGGATGCTGCTACGACAGGAACATCGCAGTATTTCAGGGCTTGATAAGCATCTTGCCCTGCCGAAATAAAGCCCTCAACCTCATTCCAAGAAGCCAGATTTACTGCGAACAAAACCAGGCCCAAATTTGCTCCAGCAGAGAAATTTGAACCATCGTTTCCTATTACGATTCCCTTCCAATCACCAAATTCAACCATATCCACTGCGTCAACTAACATTTCGATAATGAACGGATCAACAGCATTCATCTTTGAGTGATATTCCACTAGTAAGATATCATCTCCCATATCCCAAATACTGGCAGAACCATTTCTTTTCAGTGGCTTCCCTCGTCTCTTTAGATCAGCCACAGCAAGAGTAGATTCTGGACGATTAACTTGAACCATCACGCCATCAAAATCGAGTTGGGAAATCTCTCCATCGACAACGGAGTAAAAAGACCCCTTTTCAGCCGCTTTCGCGAGCAAATCAGGAACCTCTCGACCAGCCTCTTTCAATCTCCTTACCATATCACTAACACCAATCGAGTCCATCATTTCGAACGGCCCCTTCTTCCAATTGTAACCGACCTTCATAGCGCCGTCAATTGAGTAGATCTCATCACATACTTGGGGCGCTATGTGGGCCGCATAAGACAAGGTGTCTAATAGCACATCTGTAACGAAAGCAGCACCTTCATCTGGATAATCCATCAAGCGCGAAAGGCCCTGTTTACCCATTTTGGCAGAACTGAATGCGGCTCTTCGATTAGCCGGAGAGTAGTCTCCAGATGAGAGATTTCTAGCTTCCTTAACTCTCTTCCCTCCTTCCTTGTTGAGTCGATAGAATCCGCCCTTGCCTTTTCTGCCCGTATAACCGTCAGAAATCATTGCCTCAATTATTTCACCACCAGTGCCTGCAATATCGTGAAAAGGGTCGTCTGAAGGGAGATGTTCAAGCATACTTGAGGTAACATGCGGAACTAGGTCTATACCAACTAAATCCATTAGCCCAAAAACAGCCGTCTTTGGAACTCCAATTGGTCTACCCAACATAGCATCTGCTTGTTCAACAGTCAAGCCGTGGTCAAGTGTAGCTTTGAATGCCCTTTGAATGAAATATACTCCAAGTCTGTTACCAATAAAACCGGGAGTATCATTGCACATCGTGACTCTCTTTCCAAGTCTCTGGTCTGCAAACAAACATACTCTTTCGACTAAAGAATCATCCACTTCTTCGGCTGTTACAACCTCAAGCAAAGGCAAGTATCGAGGGGGATTGAAAAAGTGCGTAATCAAGAATCTAGAAGCCATATCATCAGACATTCCTTCTACTAAGGCCGAACGAGGAAGAGTAGATGTGTTAGATGAAACGATTGTATCAGGGCCGATGTATTTGGACATATTCTCATACAGAGAGCGTTTAATTTCCAGATTCTCAATTACAACCTCAACAACCCAATCAACGTCTGACAGTTTCGACAAGTCATCTTCGATATTTCCTGGTGAAATCAACTTCACATTTCTCTTGTGCATCAACATTTCAGGATTAGATTTCAGTATTTGTTGAATAGCCGACTGAGCAACCGAATTCCGCTCATTTTCGTCCTTTACTATGTCCAGTAGTAGAACCTCACAGCCGGCATTGGCACAATGGGCTGCGATGCCGGCACCCATTACACCACTACCGATTACGGCTACTTTCTCTATACCGTTCGACACAATAACACCTAGACCTTTTCCAACACAGTTGCCATTCCCATTCCGCCGCCAACGCAGAGAGTTGCAAGAGCGTGTTTTCCACCACTCTTCTTCAGCAATTGAGCCGCCTTACCAGTAATTCGTGCCCCACTTGCCCCCAGTGGGTGCCCAAGAGCTATTGCTCCACCGTCTAAGTTGACCTTTTCATGTTCCAAACCAAGCTCATCAAGCACAGCCAGAGACTGGGCTGCAAATGCTTCATTCAATTCGACAATATCGATATCTTCCAATGTAAGTCCAGCACGATCTAGGGCCTTTTTACTGGCTTCAACAGGCCCTATGCCCATAATTTCTGGAGCGCAACCAGTCACAGCGATACTCTTGACGCGAGCCATAGGTTCCAACCCATGCTCTGTTGCGAATTCCTCAGAACAAACCAACACGAAGGCTGCCCCATCGGTTAATGGCGAGGAGGTACCAGCAGTCACAGTACCACTAGCGTCGAAAGCAGGCCGAAGCCTAGCAAGAGCCTCTGAATTAGTACCTGGTCTGATACAACCATCTTGGTCGACAATACCAGCTGAGGTTTCGATTGCAACAATCTCCTCAGCAAATGAGCCAGATTCCCTAGCAGCCGATGCCCTTGCATGACTTTCAATAGCAAAACTCTCTTGCTCATCTCTGCCGATATTGTACAATTTGGAGAGGTTTTCAGCAGTAACTCCCATCGAAGTCATTGCTTCTGAGGGAAGGTTGGGATTCGGGAGAGGATTGAAACCAGTCATCGGGATTCTACTCATACTCTCAACCCCACCAGCGATGAAAACATCTCCTTGACCGGAATTTACCTTTGCCGCAGCTTCGTGAATCGCTTGCATTGAGGAACCGCAGAAGCGATTTATTGTCACTCCCGGGACGGTTTCCGGAAGTTTGCTTAGGAAGGTAATAATTCTTGCAAGATTGTACCCTTGCTCAGCTTCTGGAAAGGCACAACCGACTAACAAATCTTCAACCAACGACGGCTCAATATCCGTGTCTTCCAACAATTTGTCAACAACTGCGGCCGCAATATCGTCGGGTCTTGTTTTTGCAAGTGCGCCTTTCTTTGCTGGAGTGAATGGAGAACGAGAATAACCTGCAATAACGGCGGGCATGTGTCGGCTAGGGGGTTGTAATAATAAAAAGCGTAGTGAGAAAAAATACACTAGTTGCAGATAAAAACACTCGAAGTGGGAAAATAAAGTCCAAAGCAATGCCACAGACTCGAAGAGCGTGGACGGAGTCTCCTGGCACCTTGCTTGCGTTCGATGCGGAGAGAATTACCCAGGCCTAGAGTTACGCTATCGATGTGACTGCTCAGGAACATTAGATGTAATACAAGATCTCTCTAAGTGTGAATTAACCCGTGAAATTCTAGACTCAAGAATGGCATCAAAGAACCCGCTTGACCGATCAGGAGTTTGGCGATTCCGTGAGCTAATTCTTCCTCTAGGAGATGAGGAGTTGGAGAAGATCGCCGCAGCGCGCGGGGAGGGTACAACAAACCTCTACGACGCCAGCACAATCGGTACTGAAGTAGGCGTTGAAAACCTATGGCTAAAGCATGAGGGAGAAAATCCAACAGGCTCATTCAAAGACAGAGGAATGACAGTTGGAATTACAGTCGCGAAACTCCTTGGAATGAGTGCAGTCGCTTGCGCCTCAACTGGAAATACATCAGCTTCAATGGCTTCCTATGCTGCGATTTCCAGTATGGACGGGCTTATTTTTATCCCCGAAGGCAAGATTGCCTTCGGTAAGTTAAGTCAAGCTCTTGCATATGGTGCAAAGACCATTCAAATCGAAGGCGATTTTGACGATGCTATGGCCTTGGTTCAGGAGATTTGTGATAGCGAAGGAATTTACCTTCTAAATTCAATTAATCCATTCAGAATTGAAGGACAAAAAGCAATCGGATACGAGATTATGCAAGACCTGGATTGGCAAGTTCCCGATTGGATTGTATTACCGGGAGGCAATCTTGGAAATAATACAGCAGTCGCCAAAGGCTTGCTCGAACTTTTAGAGATAGGTGTCATCGATCGGCTGCCAAGAATAGCTGTAGTTCAGGCAGCCGGGGCAAACCCTCTCTACACCGCTTGGTCTAAAGGAACAGATATTCAATCAGTCAAGGCCGAAACAATCGCAACCGCAATAAAAATTGGAAATCCTGTTTCGTGGCGTAAATCAATGCGGGGAATAACCGCTTTGGATGGGGTAGTAACAGAAGTAACGGATAACCAAATAATGGACGCAAAGGCATTGGTAGATTCAGTTGGAATTGGCGCAGAACCAGCTAGTTGCGCTACAGTCGCAGGGATAAAAAGACTAGTCGCCGAGGGAGTTATTGGCCCGGATGAGAAGGTGGTTGGCATGCTAACTGGAAATCTATTGAAAGACCCCGACATTGTTGTGAATTATCATATGAGTGAGTTGGAAGGAATTGAATCACATCGAGCAAATGCTCCGATTTCCGCATCTGCAAATATAGATGACATAAGGCGAATAATCCGTCAATGAACATCCCGTTGATTGAAGAACATAAGGCGACTCCGGAGAATCATGGTCGACCTCGCCTCGATGCTTTTCGGCGACTTTCAAGATAGCATAGTCGCAACATTTGGAGACACTATCGGTTGGGTAGTTGGACACGCATTGATTGTCGGGCTTGTCGCATTGGTTTGGTACACTTGGCTCGGTCGAAATCATATCCGAACAGAATCAGGATGGGGCATGTCAGATATCAAGGATGCCGTTACAATAATCGCAATTACAATGGCTCAGTACATCGTTTATACAAGTAATCTAGACTATCCTGATGGCCCTGCACTAGCAGTTGCATTTTCAGCTACCATGTTCGCGCGCTGGTGTGTAAATGTCCTCAATTGAGTAGGTATCTTATCCCCCAACGGTGAAAGGCCGCTGGCTCACTGTCTCATCCATGGCGGCCTTCGGCGACCACCCACCACTTCCAGATTCATTGGAGTCATTGCTAGCCGATGAAACTGCATCAACCGTATTTCTCAAGGCCGACTGTCCCCCTCGAGTAAAGGCCGGCCACATCAGTCAATTGAGATTAGAAGAAGTGGAGGGAGATGTTTGGGATAAGCCGATGCTAGAATCACTTGCAGAAGATTTGGCATCGGTAGTCGAGCAGAATGACGCTCGCTCTGATTGCTTCATTGAGATTGAGCGCGAAGGCTGTAGAATAATGCAAATCGGAGACCTTAGAGTAACCTGCGCCTGGCCACCATTTTCAGAAGCATGGGAAATCACAGTGGTTAGACCCGTAGCTCACCTCAAACTCAGTGATTACGAGTTGAATGACGAATTGATTCGACGACTTTCAGACCATCACCGCGGAGTATTCGTCGTTGGAAAGCCAGGAAGTGGAAAGACAACCTTCGCTCAAGCAATAGCAGCTCATCTCGACGAATCGGTAGGAGCGATGGTCAAGACTATGGAAGCACCTAGGGATTTGCAAGTCCCACAGAGAGTTACTCAATACGCACCTCTGGAAGGCAATTTAGAGAAAACCGCAGAGGTGATTTTTCTTGTTCGACCAGACTTCGTAATTTTTGACGAGGTTCGAAGAGCAAGAGATTTCGAGATATTTGGCGATGTACGCCTTGCAGGTGTCGGACTACTCGGTGTAACTCACGCAAACAGCGCACTGGAAGCCATCCAACGCCTCGTGGGTAAGGTAGAATTAGGCCTAATTTCACAAGTTCTTGATACAGTTATCAACATCGAGAAGGGTAAGGTAAACGAAGTTCTCGAACTGAAGATGGTTGTTCGTGCACCTACAGGAATGGAGTCAGATCTCAGCCGTCCAGTAATTGAAATCAAACGATTCCCAAGCGGCGAATTGACTCACGAAATGTTCGCCTTCGGATCTGAAATTGCAGTCGTTCCAGTAAGTGGTGGAAGCGGGGAAGGCGGAAGCCCAGCTTGGAGACTCGCCGCTGAGGAATTGAAGCGAGAAGCATCCCGACTTACCGGGATATCAGTCTTGCATGCTAAGTTCCTAACCGATTCATCGGCAGACATCTTCGTCGATGATTCTGCAGTTGGATCAATGGTCGGACCTGGCGGGGATGCGATACGCCAATTAGAGAAAGACATGGGTAAAATCAAACTCAATGTTAAGTCAGTAACCGAGTTACCAAGAGCCCTTCGTAAGAAGGTGGAAAAAGCCTCATGGGGCGCTGGTGATTTGGACGATTGGCGCAGTCGTTCCGGCCGGCAGTGGGAACACACCGGAAAGAAGCGTAAAGGTGGAAGAAAGGGTAAACGTGGACGCCGTTGAGTTCGCAAGGGTTCATGACGCCCTCATCGGTCGCCGACTCGATGAGTGAGGGTGAAGGCAAGCCCCCTGTGGTTGTTGTTAGCGATTCAACCAACATCACCAGTGGAACTGACGTTCAAGAGAAACTCATCTCCGCAGCACGCGTATTTTCCAACTTACTGAAGCCAACCTATGGCCCTCGAGGTCTAGATAAAATGCTCTACAAAACAGACGGCTCAACCGCTGTCACAAACGATGGAGCAAAGATTGTAGCCGAATTAATGGTCAAACATCCCGCTGCAAAAATGATGGTCGCCATGGGTAATACTCAGGAGGAAGCCTGCGGCGACGGTGTAACAACTGCAATGATGCTCTGTGGAGCACTATTGGAAGAGGCAAACAACCTACTCGCAAAGGGACTACACCCACTTACACTAGTCGATGGATACCGGACATCAATGGAAGTAGCATCTCAACAAATGGATGTCGATGCAGTAGATGTCGACGATGCTAAACTCATCGGGGTCGCCGAAACCGCGCTAACTGGAAAGGGTGCAGAAGCTGCAATCGATGTCTTCTCTTCAATGGTCAGAGATGCCCTGACATCGGTTGAACCCAATGTCGAAATCGCAGGCGCGGAAAATGTAGCGATGTACAAAATGGCCAAAGGAGGCCTTCGAGATAGCCACTTAATTCGGGGTATAGCAATCCGACGACGAGTTCAGATGGATAATTTCCCAAATAATCTGAAGAATGCAAAAACAGCAGTGCTCGGTGGCGATATTAAGATTCGAAAGATGACTAGAGATGCAGAGATTCAGATTACATCAGCCGAACAATTGGATGAATTTGTAGATGCAGAATCCTCGCGTAAGCACCAGCTAGCGAAATCACTGATTGATAGCGGAGCTAATTTGATTCTTGCAGGCGGAGAAATCGATAGAGATATCCTGCATGACTTGGCAGACGCAGGAATACTAACGGTGTCAGATCTCGACGAATCAGAACTCGATAACGCGGCTGCTGCAACGGGCGCCACAATCATCGATTCGATTATTGATGTCGAAGAAAGCGACCTTGGAATAGCGGGTAGTGTTCAATGGGAACGCCGGCAAGCAACAGACCAGGTAGAGGATGTAATCATCATTGATGATTGTAAATCTCCTGCGGCGGTTACACTTGCAATTGGCGGGGCAGGAGATACTGCAACTGAGGAAGTCATCCGAGGGCTTCATGATGCTTTGAGGGCAACTAGCATTGCTCTGGAAGAAGGCCAACTGCTAGCCGGCGGTGGGGCGACCCATGCAAGAATCGCAAATGCCGTTAGGAAGGCAAGCGAATCTGAACCAGGACGTGCTAGACTAGCCATGGATGCTTTTGCTCGCGCTATGGAAACCGTACCCGCAACGCTTGCTGACAATTCCGGAAAAGATACTCTTGATACAGTTCTAGAGATGCGTGCAGCAGCACGTGAAGATTCCTCCAACCCACAAGGGGTTAGAGCCGATGGGGAAGTAGGAGCAATGTCAGGAGTTTGGCACCCTAGGGCAGTAATCGAAGAAGCTCTCGAATCTTCAGTAGAGACTGCAATGAGTATGTTGAGAATCGACCAAGTAATCTCAGCAAGAGGCGACTAAGCCTAATCCGCTGCGGACCATTCAAACGGAGTCGCACCGGCGGAGAGTTATGTCTGATGAAGGACAGCGGTCCCCGCTGCTAATCCTATTCCTTGTCGTATTAATCGACATGATCGGATTCACTCTTGTAATTCCATTCTTGACATATTTTGTGCAAGACTTAGCCGAGGCAGACGGCTTCGTAGATATGGCATCAAGAGATTGGTGGGTTGGAATTGTTCTGGCATCTTACACATTGGGGCAGTTCCTATTCACTCCATTACTAGGTGCACTATCAGATCGGGTTGGACGAAGACCAATTTTGATGTTCGGATTGGTTAGCAATACTATTTTCTTGATTTCTTTTGGACTTGCATCCGCCCTTTGGATGGCAATTGCAGTA
>PANM01000015.1 GCA_002708385.1 Methanobacteriota archaeon
GAAAGAAATGGGCAAGCAGATTGCTGCTACCATGGAGGAGAACTGAGGAGGGATATGAATGAGTGGAAAAGAGTACCGAACCATTACTGACGTCAAGGGGCCTTTGGTGTTCCTGAACAAAACTGAACCGGTTTCATATGGTGAAATTGTCCAATTGAGATTAACCGATGGGTCAATGAAGAACGGGCAAGTTCTCGATACCTCCGATGACCAAGTTATCGTGCAGGTGTTCGAAGGCACCTCCTCGGTTGATCGACAAACAGGTGTTAAGTTTCTAGGAGATGTATTCCGCCTACCAGTTAGCAAGGATCTAGTTGGCCGTATTCTAGACGGTGCCGGCCGACCTCGTGATGGCGGACCAGCAATCGTTCCTGACGAAATGGCTGACATCATCGGAGCTGCAATCAACCCATACTCTCGAGAAAGTCCAGAGTCTTTCATCCAGACAGGAATTTCTGCAATCGATGCATGTACTTCTCTTGTTAGAGGACAAAAGCTGCCAATCTTCAGTGCTGCTGGTCTTCCTCACAACGATATCGCACTTCAGATTGCAAGGCAAGCAAAGCTTGTAGGAAGCGATGACGATTTCGTCGTAGTTTTCTGTGCTATGGGGATCACAGCGGAGGAATACAACTTCTTCGTTCACGATCTCGAAAGAACTGGTGCATTGGAGAACTCCGTTCTGTTCGTCAACCTAGCTGACGACCCAGCGGTCGAGCGTCTGATCACACCACGTCTAGCACTAACTGCAGCTGAGTATCTTGCTTTCGAGCACGATTATCACGTCCTGGTTATCTACACTGACATGACAAACTACTGTGAGTCACTGAGACAAATCGGTGCTGCTCGTGAAGAAGTACCTGGACGACGTGGTTACCCTGGATACATGTACACTGACTTAGCTATGCTTTACGAGCGTGCAGGTTTGGTTAAGGGAAAGAAGGGAAGTATCACACAATTCCCTATCCTGACGATGCCCGGTGACGATATTACTCATCCAATTCCTGATCTTTCAGGATATATTACAGAGGGTCAGATTGTTATTTCTCGTGAATTGCATCAGAAGGGTATCTACCCGCCAATTAACGTTCTACCATCCCTAAGTCGGCTGATGAACGCTGGTATTGGTGATGGCAAGACTCGTGAAGATCACAAGTCGGTATCGGACCAGTTATACGCTGCTTACGCTCAAGGTAGAGAATTGCGAGGACTGGTTGCTATTGTCGGTGAAGATGCATTGAACGAGCGTGACCTTCAGTTACTGAAGTTCGCTGATGTTTTCGAAAACGAGTTCTTGCGACAGAGCCGTGACGAAGATCGTTCAATCGGCGAAGGAACTCTTGATCTTGCATGGAATCTACTAACCAACATCGATACTAAGTATCTCGTTCGATTAGACCAGAAGTGGATTGACAAGTATCACCCAACCGAAAAGAAGGAGTGAAACTCTCGAATAACAAGTCGATGAGGAGGTGAAAAAATGGCATTGGACATTAAACCAACCAGATCCGAGCTAATCAACCTCAAGCGACGCATAAAGCAGACATCAAGTGGATATAATCTACTGAAGATGAAGCGAGACGGTTTATTCCACGAGTTCCGAACTTTGTTGTCTGAGATGATTAGTGCAAGAGATGAACTCGTCGGCACATATCGAGAAGCTGTAGAAGCCATTAGTTTGGCCAGCGCTATCGAAGGTGGATTAGTTGTAAAGAGTGCAGCAATTGCTAACTCGGCTTCACCTGAAGTTGAAGTTAGCCGCCGAAACATCATGGGTGTTGTAGTTCCTCAGGTCGAAGGGCAAAATCTTACCTCCACAATCGAAGAGCGTGGAACTGGTCTAATCGGTGGTTCTCCGTACATAGATGAGGCTGCAGACGCCTATTCCTCATTAATCGCCAAGATAGTCATAGCCGCCGAAATGGAGGCTACTCTAAAGCGACTACTAGAAGAGATTGAAGCAACCAAGCGCCGTGTAAACGCGCTTGAGTTCAAGGTCATTCCTGAGATGAAAGAGGCCCAGACATTCATCCAACTTAGGTTGGAAGAAATGGAGCGTGAAGAGACCTTCCGCCTCAAGCGATTCAAGAACAAGTAAGTCAACCTCTATTACGCGGTTTGATAGGTGGGTGCATGAGTTCGCAACCACCGAAGGTGGTTGCGTAGTATGTCCGAAGCCGAGCCAATAGTACTCGATCATACTGCATGGACTCAGCAGGATTTACTCTTACACATAATTCATCGATACTTCGATTTGGGCGACGAAGTAATGACGCGGCAAGCGTGGGAAGTCCGTGCTAAGAGTGGAAGAACTGATTCTGAAGCCTTGATTCAACTCAATAAAGAATTAGAACCATTAGGGTATCTTTCTATGTTGGATAGAGGAAATCCTCCTATTCTTAGCATCTCAAATTACCCCGTGAGCCCTCAAATCATTGCAAATTGGCAACTATCTCTTGTTTGGTTAATGATGGCTGGTTTCCTCACAATGATTGGAAGCACCTGGTTGGGCCGCTTAGATTCAACTTCGACTGAGCTTGATTCTGAACTGCTAAGCGAGTCTGTGATTTTCTTTACTTTTCCACTTATGCTTGTCCTGGCCATAGCAAGCGAAACACGCCGTAGAATTGCTCAAAAACATGGTCTCAATATTGGTCATGTAGTTCCGATAGCATTTCCAATTCTAGCAATAAGTTGGCCTTTTGGTCTAGCAGGATTATTGAGCCAACGTAGAGCCGATTTAATACCAATCCCAAATAGAAGAGTTCTTGCTATAATCGAGCTTTCTGTGCCGCTTATTTTGTTTGTTTCAGGTTCATTGCTAACAATTATTGGCATTAATCTAACTCCTCTAGAACCTCCTGCTCTTTCCTCACTGACTCCTATTGGCTTCAATAGTAATACATTGATTACAATTCTAACATTAGATTGGTTAGGCGACGATTTGTTGATTAAATTACAATGGATACACTTGACCGGACTCGCGGGTATTGGTCTAACCCTAATCGGATGGGTTCTGCTACTTCCCATTCCTGGATTCCCCGGTGATCGATTACTGCATGCCCTAATTGGTCCAGCTGAGATGTCTGATGGCAATCGTCAAACAGGATTTTTCATCTTAATGCTTGGTGCTATGGTATTCATTTTCGCAAATACCGAATATTTGCCTTGGTTATTGATTGCTGCAATCGCAGCAATGCGTCGTTTCAGTCCTGAAAACTCTCCACCTCCACTAGTAGTGGACGAATCATTAGTGCCTTCAAATCAAGAATTAAGTGGTTTTGGTGCGATTTTTGTATTCGTTCTGATTATGGGCTTTCCTGGATTGAATCCCTCTTTTGCGATAACTGAATGGGATGAAGGTCTAGATACATCAGAATGGGAAAATGAAATCGAATTGAATCTATCGAAGACCTACAACTTGACATTAGGTTTAACTCCGGAAGGGCTCAAACCAGTTTCTGGATGGTTACAACTCAGAATTGAAGGAGAAAACTCGCAGTTATGGCAAATTAATTCTGATCAGTTTAATCATAATGGGATTTACAGATTTGATGATGTAACCCAGAATTCTCCCGATGAATTAAGTTTCACAATTACTCCAATGAATATTGCTCAAAATAATCCAACTTTAATTCCCGATACTTCGATGTGGCTAAGGATTCTGGTAGATGTAAACGGCCATATTGATGAGCATCTGATAGTCCTTCGAAACCCAGACGCCACATCTCCAATAGATCCACTTTGGATACTCGTCGAAGATACTAAGACGCCTAGAATATGTATGAGTGTCAAAAAAGTCGACAACCGCAATGTAACATTAGTTCTGAGCAATCCATATTGGGAATTCGAAAATAACACCAATCTGACAAGCCCTGGACTGCATGATGTTTGTCTTAGAGGATACGAGGGTGCCTTGCAATCCTCTCCATATGTGGACGAATATAGACGTGTTATGGGGCCAGCACTAGCACTCGATTTCGAAGATGGTGAAAGAATAATTTGGTGGATGCCAGTTGATGGAACTGAAGCGGAACTTCAGATTTCGGATTCAGGATGGAAAATACCCGATTGGTTTTCTCGCAACAGCAATTACACTATCACTTATGCCAGTGATGGAAGTGCATTTTGTCCATCAACAGAAGTAATTCCAGAGATGGAAACAAATACAAATTGGAATTATTCATTTTCTAACCGTTCCTCAATTAGAGTTCCATCTAGCAGTTTTGGTTATGGGACTCTATTCTTCGAGTCTGAAGGATGGCTAGCATTCTGTAAAGATGGAGTTTTAATTCGGTCCTATCTGATTTCTGAAGGTGATGATGTTATTCTAATTGAAGGAGATATAGGTCAGCATTTGTCCTCTACCGATTACATAATTTCCAATAGAATGAATAAGACGCTTCCCGTTACAGTAAGTTGGACAGGAGATTCTCCTAATTCCGATGTATGGTCGGTTTCTATACCGAACGAAATCGCTCCAAATTCAGAGTTAATGATGATTATAGAGGCTGTAGGCTCAACCAATTTGTATCGTTCAGTTTGGTTTACTGTGGAGGATGGTGAAATAACCGTCAATCTAGCTGCTCGTTGTCCAGTTGATGGGTGTGAGTAGATGCGAATCGCAGTTTTAGGAGTAGGTTCAATCGGCGGAGTTGTTCTCGGCGCACTTTCCGATACCGAGACCGATCTAGTTGCAGTATCTCGTGGGCAAGCTGCGAGCAATCTCGAAATGATTGGTTTGATTCTTCACACCCCTGAAGGCACGATAGAGATGATACCTGCTGATCGGTTTAGTGTAATTGATAGTCAGAGTGGGCCAATTCCTGAACATATTCGGAATACTTGCGATATTGCGATAATTTGTGGTAAAGCCTCGTCAACTTCAGTTTTAGCTCAGATAGCAGAAGAAATCCTAACCCCTATTGGATTAGCAATCAGCCTACAGAATGGATTGGGTCATTCAGAAATTCTGGCACATCGTTTGGGTCGTCAAAGAACTCTTAGTGGTGCCATTACCCACGGTGCATGGAAAGACGGAGAATCAGGGGTTCATTGGGTTGGTCGTGGGAATATTCAGATGGGTAGTCTCGATGAGGGGGAAATCCCAGAATTAGCCAAAGAATTATTGCAGATTTTTGAGTATTCGAATCTCAATCCAATTTGGAGTGATAATGTACAAAATATTGTTTGGAATAAACTACTGTTGAATGTTGCAATTAATCCAGCTTGCGCTATAGCGGGAGTTAGGAATGGAGCTCTTATTGAGGTCCCTGAACTATGGCAACAAGCGATGTCTGCTATGCTAGAAGCAGCAGCCATAGCAAGAGCATCTGGAGTCAATTTGGGAGATTTAGATTTGGAAGAACATCTTCGCAAGGTGGTCGAAGCAACATCTGAAAATCGATGCTCAATGTTACAAGATCTGATGGCTGGTCGTCTCACAGAAATTGATTCACTTTGTGGCGCTGTTGTAGAGAGAGGGGAGTCGCTTGGTATCCCAACTCCTGTTAATCAGTCACTCTATGCATTGGTAAAAGGTATTGAAAGGTCTGGAGAATTTTCTTAATTTGATTACGAAGAACGAAATTTTTTACATTCCAAAAAACCATTTAAATCTCGCTAATTTCCATATTAACCAAGAATTTGAAGCATTAAATAGGTTTAATTTATGCCTTCCAACTCTAACTAATTCAACCTCTAATTCCTCACAATATTTCTTCCAATATTCTCTTGAATTAGCCGGAAAAGAATTTGAGAATCTGTCTGGTGTCGCCATTAATTTCCAATTTGGTTTCCCTGAAATGGTCGATATCAGAGTTCTTCTCGCGTCGTCAGATTTCAAATTCTTGACCTCAACCATTACTTGCTCATCACGACTTTCCAAAATCGAAACTACCTTTGTAAATTTAGGAATGTTGACGCCAGTTTTCTTACCAATTTCCTTAATTTCTGAGTAAGTTAACTTGTCAGTATCAATCAATCCTTCACTAGTATTAATTTCATCATCATGGAAAACATATATTTCTCCATCTAATGATTCTCTTATATCAAATTCCCAATACTTGAATTTTCGATTCGAGACCTTTTCGATAGACTGAAGCAAACCTTCTACGGTATTCTCAAGTTTAGTTCCAGAAGCACCCAACCTATGGCCTATGTTCCTCAAATTTTTCACACTCGGATATTTTAGCAGTCGACATTAAAGTGGAGGCCAACGTTCTCTCTCCTAGCAATCGAGGCCTCGATTACCAATTCAGCACAAATGATTAGATTACGTAATTCTACCATTGCTTGTGTCGGTTTAGTTGCATGCCAAATTGGAACGACATCTGCTCTAATTTTCGCAATCTTATCTCTAGCTCTGTACAATCTAGAATCAGACTTAACCAAGCCAACATCATTGGTCATCATTGTTCTAACAGATAATAAATCATTTTGTAGCGCTCCATGGTCTGACAATTCTTCGAGATCTTCACCTCTCCAATATGCAATGTTATCGACGATGTCTGGAAGTAAATTGTCTTCATGTCTTGATATGATATCCGCAGCGGCCCTCTCGGAATAAACAACCGCTTCTAGTAACGAATTTGAAGCGAGGCGATTCGCACCATGAAGTCCAGTTCTAGCAACTTCTCCTATCGAATATAATCCTGGTAGAGCATTATTTTCATGGAGTGCCCTTCCTTTTTCATCGACCTTTACTCCTCCAACAAGATAGTGTGCGGCGGGACGTACAGGAATCGGATCTGGACCTAGGTTGATTCCATATTCAGCCAATTTTTCTTTTATTGTTGGAAATTCCTTTTGCATTGCGTGCATATCTAGGTGTTCAGTGACTAGCAATACATGTGAATCTCCACTTTTCTTTAATTCTGTATCAGTCGCCCTTGCTACCACATCTCGAGTATCCAATGATCCCTTAGTAGAATATCGATTCATGTAAGAAAAACCAGAGGGTAAACCATCAGTATGTTTCCACTCTTTGTATTCAGAACGAGTCAATAAAATCGCACCATGTCCTCTCATAGCCTCGGTAATTAAGAATGGATGTTGAGAATCTATTGCTAATGCTGTTGGATGGAATTGAATAAATTCCATATCAGAAATATCTGCTCCTACTCTATGCGCCATAGCCACACCATCACCAGTAGAAACAGGCGGATTTGTTGTTGCAAGATGAAGCATGCCAGCTCCTCCCGATGCTAAAACAACGCAACGTGATGCCAAGGTGTATACTTTGCCATCAGGGGCCAAACACCAGAGTCCCGCGACTCCTTTTTCTGGCCTTTGCAAATCTCTTCGAACTAAATCTAAAACCATCCAGTCCTCAAAAATTCTCAGTCCGGATTCATATTCATCCGCGGCCCCCTCCGTTAAGGCCCGCTCGATTTCAGCACCGGTACGGTCTCTTGAATGTAGGATTCTATGTTCGGAATGACCTCCTTCTCTAGTCAAGTCATAAATTCCTTCAGCGCTCAAGTCGAATTGAACTCCTTGTTCTACCAAATCTTTGATTCGAGCTGCTGCATCATAAACCACCGAACGCACAACCTGCTCATCACACAGACCTCCACCAGAGTCTATAGTGTCCTGAAGGTGGGCCTCGAGTGATGCTTGATTATCAACATCCAGAACGCCTGCGATTCCTCCTTGAGCCCAATTTGTAGACGATGTTGAAAGGCTTTTTTTGGTAATTATTGCAACAGATAAACCGGCTCGAAAGCATCTCAGCGCCAGAAATAGTCCAGCGATACCCGAGCCAATAACCGCTACGTCGACTGGAGGCAAGTCGCGATTGGGAGCATCGCCTGCCATGCTTATTCGTCAGGCTGATTTGCATTGAACATTATCCATCGATAATCTACTACTGCGGCGTTCAAAACTAGTGTCTACAATCGCAATTCTAATTGCTTGGTAGCCTCAACCTTCATAGTCTTCAATGGACCACGGCGGAAATGCCGTAGGGGAATTTTCCTACGTCATTTAGGTGATGGGATGCACTTACTGAGGATAGAAGTTGAGAACTTCAAGTCATTTGGTGGTGAAATTACCATACCCTTTGATGAGGGATTTACGGCTATTACAGGCCCCAATGGTTCAGGAAAGTCCAATTCAGGAGACGCGATCCAATTCGTACTAGGTACACGCTCTACCAAAGTCATGAGAGCGAGCAATGTCGCAGACTTGATTTTCAATGGAGGTAAGAGGGGGAAACCAGCTCGACATATGTCGGTAACTCTGGTTTTTGCAAACAATCCAGAAATAGATGGCCGTAGAAGACTGAGAGTCGCAGAAGATGAGGTTTCGTTCACAAGGTCAGTGCGATTGAATAGGAAAAACCAACCTATTTCTTCTTACAGAATAGGTGAGAGAAGTGTAACCGCGACGGAAATGCGCCGAACTCTTGCAGAGGCAGGATTACACGGTGACGGCTACAATATAGTTCTCCAGGGGGACGTAACCAATCTTGCGACTATGACAGATTGGAAGCGTAGAGGCGTCCTAGAAGAGGTAGCGGGAGTTACTGCTTATGATTCAGAAATTCGTTCGGCGAATAATCAGCGCAAAGCAGTGGAACATGATATTGAGACTATCGAATTGTTTGAGTCAGATCAAAAGGCTCGACTCAAGAAATTAGAGAAAGAACGTGAACAGGCGCTAAAGTATCGTGACTTGAAGGAACAGTTAGATCAAGCCAGAATTGTTTTGGCTCAAGCTAAGTATCGAAATCGCGTAGACGAGATTCGTATGCTTCATGAGGACCATGAGAAGTATCAAGAAAAGAGCAACAAGGTTCGAGAAAGCGTAAGAAGTAACGAATCTCGACTTCTAGAATTGGAAGAAGAATTGGTTAATGTATCTCGTGAACTCGAGGATATGGCAACGGGTGAATCCAAAGCGGTCATGGATCAAATTCGTGCTTTGGAAATAGAAGTTGAAACTAGCCGTGATCGAATTGGAGATCAAAAAAGAGCGTCAGAAGACGCGCATGATGAGATTGAAATTTTCCAATCGGACCTAGAATCAGCACAGGCTGCAGTTGAACAATTAGTAGCAGAAGTTGAGGCAGCAAAACAATCGGTCGAAGATGCTGATTCAGCACTTGAAAAGGCTGAGTTAGATGAAACAGAGGCTCGAAAAGCAATCGAATCTGGAGACAAACATTCTCGCGATTTGAATCGCTCTCTGGGATTAGCTAACGAAGGGCTGAATAAAGCTCAGACCAAAATGGCGGAAGCACGTTTAGAATCCGACCGAGCCGAACAGGCAGAACGAATAGCATCGGATAATCTAGCAGATTTGGAGGAACAATACGAAATTGTTTCTTTAGAAAGAGATGATCTAGAACTCACCGGCGAGGATTTACAAGAAGAAAAGCCGATTGAAGACAGGCAATCTTTGGCAGTAAAATTAACCAAATTACAGAAGCAGGAAGTCGCGCTTCGAGAAGATAGAGATAGTGCAGAAGAACAACTCAGAGCAGCAAACCGGTCGCTCGATCGCGCTAGAGCATCACAAGAGGCGAGGGCATCAAAACCGGGTTCTGCAGTCACATTGCGGGCTTTATCTAAACTCCGAGAAAGTGGAGAAATCAGAGGAATTCTCGGTTCTCTAGGAGAACTAACTTCTCCAAAAGACTCCTCACACGAAGAAGCTCTTGCATACGCACTCGGCGGTGGAATGAATTCTATTGTAGTCAGTAATGATGAGGTTGCGGCAAGTTGCATAAAGTGGCTCGGCGCAAATGGAGGAGGAAGAGCAACATTCCTCCCTCTCAACAAAATCAGTGCCTCTCGGGCTCAAGGACGAGCTCTAATGGTGGCGCGTAATCCAGGAATTATTGGATTCGCTCATGATTTGCTAGATTATGACGAAGAGATAGAAACCGCAGTTCGCTTTGCCTGCAGAAATACATTAATTGTTCAGGCCATGGATGTCGCTCGCCGCAACATGGGTGGGGTCAGAATGGTGACTTTAGACGGTTCAATTGTTGAAGCAACAGGTGCTATGACTGGCGGCTCCTCAAAGAAGGGTGCTCGCCCTTCATTCGGAGGCGCAGGTGCAGTCGGCGGGGGCATGGAAAAACTCGAATCAGCAGTTGAGAGAGCTAATCTTCGATATTCTACTGTTGAGGCGGCATTGAAAGAAATCCGTGACAACATGAATCAAGTTCGAAACCAAATTCATGGTCTTGATGATAGTGATCACTCGGTCAAAGTTAGAACATGGAAAGCCGATGTGAAGATTGCTCAGAAACAAGTCGATGATATCTCAAAGAAGGTTATTGATGCCCGAAACGATCATCAAAAGTTGGAAACTGCCCGTAAATTGGCAACTGAAGCAGCGGTTAATACCGAAACTGAATACGAGGCTGCAGTTGAGGCTCGTCAATATGCGGCCGAGGCATTGCAGAATCACACACCAGACCACCTATCGAAAATCTTGCGAAGTGCTCAGGATACTAGGACTGAGGCTGAAAGGACAAAATTGAGGGCAGAGTCTGAAATTCTTACCGGAGGCGAGAAACTCAAGGTTCTCGAAGAGCGTAAAAACGACTTGACCCGTTCCGTGGCAAGGCAAAATGAGATTGTATCTGAGGCCGAAGCAGCAATTCAGCAGCTTGATGAATCGATTCAGAAGGCCGAAGAAAGTCTCAAAGAACTCAAATTACAAGCATCACAATTTAATGAAGAACATCAAATTCTCAGCGGACGTAAGGACGAAATCGTCGATGAACGTGCTAGTTTGAGAGCTCATGTGGAACAGATGCAAACTCAGCGTGAAGCCATCAAATCAAGACTAGAGGGTCTTGTTGAGAGCATTCGTAACAAGGAAGCGACATTGATTGATTTGGAGACAGACCTCTCTGAAAATCAGATTTCACTTCCGGATTCAGAAATTCAACTGCCAACAGTGGCCGAGGCGGAGAAGGGGGTGCAGGGCCTAGATCGCCGCCTCGGCCAACTCGGCGACGTCAACATGCTTGCGATAGAAGACTACGATACTACAGTAGAAAGAATCGCAGGCCTAGTCGCCGACGGAAAACTCTGCAAAGAGAGACACGCAATGCTAGTCAGCCTAGCAGAGCAACTCGAAGACGAGAGAAAGACTAGGCTTCTTGCAGTCTTCAACGAAGTAAATCGAAATTTCACCCGAGCCTACAAATTGTTACAGCCTGGTGGTGAAGGTGAATTACAACTTGAAAATACAAAGAATCCATTCGAGGGTGGTCTTAGAATGGCTTGTATACCTCCTGGAAAGAGTAAGAGAACTCAACGAAGTTTCTTGTCGGGAGGGGAGAAATCAATGGCCGCACTTGCTTTCGTATTCGCAATTCAAGATTACGAACCGAGCCCATTCTATTACTTCGATGAGGTAGACCAAAATCTTGATCCATTCAACGCAGAAAGAATTGCAACACTCTGCAGAATCCGCAGTACACACGCCCAATTCATCATGGTCACTCTAAGAAAGGTCAGCTTGACTTTAGCCGACCACCACATCGGAATTACCCACGCTGGAGATGGATGTAGCCGTCGAATTGCAGACTTCGACAGAGCTGCTGCTATCGAACTCGGAGAAGAATTCGAGGCTGAGCAAGATGCTCTGAAGGAAGCTCAAACAGCGAAGGAAGGAATGACTAACTTGCCGAATGCTGAGGCCATGCCAAAAGTTCCAGAGCCGATGGAACGCCCATTGAGTTTAGGTGGTCTTGCCGACAGAGCAGGTGTTGAAGTCTCTGAAGAGATGGAAGGAGAATCCAATGATTCTAACGAATCAACCATTTCTTCACTCAAAGAAAGAACAGAAGAATGGAATGAAGACATTGCAGAGAAAGAAGCCGCAATTCCACCAGAGGAGGAAGAAGGGGCAGATATTGACAGCGCGGCTGTAATCGAGCAGGAGTTGGAGAGGGAAGAATGACAGTCTTCGATGCTACTGCTATGCGGGATGACATTGTCACAAGGCTACTACAAGGTGAAGAGGATCTCGAAACAAGCCGCTATCTAGATCGTTTGGTCGAATTAGCAAGTTTAGAGGAAGCAGAACATCAGTTCTTAATCGACCCGTTTGACCGTTCGGTTGCATTAGTGTTCCAATTATTTAGATCTAAAGACCTAGACCCTTGGGATGTTAATCTGACTAGTTTCTTGGAGATGTTTGAAGAGAGAATCAAGACAACAGATAACATCGATTTGCCCACTTGTGGGCGCTTAATTCGTATGGCTTGGCAAATTCTACGTGGCCAAGCGTCATCACTTATTGAAAGACAGGACCGCGCTTGGGATGAATTGGAAGAGGACTTCCTAGACTTCGATGTGAGTGGCTGGGAAACAGAATTCAGCGAAGATGATTACAATTTCTCTGTAGGAGTGATGACTGGAGCAGCAGACACAGTCCTGCCATCGATGTTTGAGGGTAGAATACACAGAGAAGAAAGTCGCCCTGTGACTCTTGGTGAATTACTAATGGGGCTGCAGAGCGCGAAACAAATTTCAGAGGACTTGAAACTAAGGGAACAAATCGCAAAAGAAAGAAGAGAAGCTCACGCTAAAGCAAGAGCGAGATTTTCTGGTAGTCTCCACATTGAAGATTTGGAAGCGGATCTTCGTCGAACGTGGAATGCTCTTAGAGATAGGTCTGACGAGGGTGATATGGCAGTTGATCTGAAAGATATTGCAAAATACCTCAGAGATAGATCTGTTGAAGGGGGTTTAGAGTTCGATGAAGCGGAAGCCGAGGCGCAGGTTACCGCTTTGGTTTCTGCATTATTTCTGACACACAGAGGCTATGCCGATTTAACTCAACAATCAGGCCGAAATGGCTTGATTTCGATCAAAGATTTACATCCCGGTTTCGAAGATTTTGACGTTCTAACCGAAGAAATCAACCCTAAACCAGAGATGGAGGTGGAAGTCGATGTCTAAATCAATTGAATTATCCACCATATTGGAAGCCATTTTGTTTAGTTCAGGCCGCTCAATGACTGTTGAGGAACTGATGGAACAGACCGGCAAAACTCGTTCAGAGGTTTCCGGAGCCCTGGAAAATTTACATTCAACCATAAAGCGCAGAAGAGATTCTGCATTACAATTAACAGAAGTAGCAGGAAGGTGGATTTTCGAGGTAAGACCAACTCTTTCTTCACACCTACCGGAATCTGTAAGGCCAGACGTCCCAGCTAGATTGCTTCCTGCAGCAGCACTTATCGCATATCACCAGCCCATGAAGCAGGCACAACTTGTGGATATGATAGGTCCCAAGGCCTATGACAGGGTAAGGGAGTTAGCCGGTTTTGGATTCATTGATAGGCGCAGAGATGGATTGACTCGACGGTTGACTACTACTCGAAGATTCGCTGAATACTTCGGTTGCCCTGAAGTTGAATATCAGAAAGTTAGGGAGTGGTTTAGAGCAGAAGCGGCAAAGGCAGGTCTGACCAGTGCTCAATTAGCCGCTTCTCTGTCGGATGAACAAATGACAATAGAAGAATTCTCCGAGGCTCCTTCTGAGGAAGCCTTAGCCATGGAAGCGTCTCAAGTTGATGAGTGATCAATTACCACGAACTTGTTGCAAAGCAGATTCGACAGTTGCCATTGTAATCCTGTCTCCACTTTCTCTCACGATTGCTGCAACAGGTTCTATTTCATCTGCCGATGCTCCAGCACTTGCAATCATATTGCGCAGATGTAATTTCATGTGGCCTGCTTGAATTCCCACTGTGGCTAAAGCACGAAGTGCACCCAGATTTTGTGCTAGTCCTGCTGCAGCCATTACCTTGGCTAGGTCATCAGCTGAATTGATACCCAGAAGGGCAACATTGGCTTGAGCACCGGGGTGGATTCTAATTGCTCCACCTACTAATCCTACAGCCATTGGAATTTCAATAGAGCCAAACAGGTTGCCATTCGAATCTTTTTCCCAATGTGTCATTGAGCCATATTTTCGCTCATGAGCAGCATAGGAATGTGCTCCCGATTCTACAGCTCTCCAGTCTTGTCCACAGGCTATTGCAATCGGGGATATTGCATTCATTATGCCCTTGTTATGGGTAGTAGCTCTGAATGGGTCTGCTGCTGCGAAGTGATAAGCCTGTAGAACTCCATCGATTACTTCAGCACCTCTGGATGCATCGTCTCCAGAATCAGACATCTCTTCTGGAGTGAACGTTGCGCTTACTCTTGCAAGCCTGTGAACGGCTAAATTACTTATGATTCTCAGAATCACAGTTCCTCCTGATATACTCTCAATTCTTGGTGCGATAGTTTCAGCCATTGTATTGACTGCATTTGCACCCATAGCGTCTCTACAATCTACTAAGATGTGAACAATGATCATAGGTCCNGAATCGGTTTCAATAATTCGAGCCTCTACATCNTTNCATCCTCCGCCGAACTTAACNAGAATCGGATCCACATCATTACAGGATTGAATCAANTCNTCCTTAGATGCTAGGATAGCCTCTCNGGAAGCAACTGNGTCTTCNCAACCAACGACTTGAATTTGACCAATCATNACTGGNTCNGTATTGTTGGATGTGAAGCCGCCATTTTTCTGACNTCTCTTTGCCATGTTTGATGCNGCNGCCACAACACTNGCTTCNTCAACAACGAAAGGAATNACNTAATGTTCTCCATCAATAATGAAGTTCGTNGCCACTCCAATTGGCAGGGAATATCTCCCNATAACATTCTCAATCATTCTGTCNGCTGTACCTTCGTCTAGTTCNGCATCAGCCCATGCCTGGACTTGTTCCTCACTAAGGCCAGCAAGTTCTGCTAGCATAGCTCTCCTTTCAGGAACTGATAGTTTGTAGAATCCGCTCAATCGGCTGTTGTCAACGGGCATTGTTTCACCAAGCCTTGCGACAACCTTCCGGTTCTAAGCACTTCGTGGTCATTTGGTTCAAAACAGGTACTTGGAGGCTATTTGCTAAATCTTCCAAAAAGACCGATAAGTCGGCCCGATTTAGCTTTATTAGTCGAATTTTATATCGAATTTAGCCAAGAAAAAGCGTTAATTTAGCCATTAACGCATCATTAACGCATCAATAAAGCGTTAGTTAAGCGTTAATGTATTAATTTTGAAAACAAGTTACATAGAGCCTATATGGTATAATTATTCTATGAAAATCAAAATAAATACGTTAATTTCTCACAATAGATGCGTGAGTATGCGTGAACATTATGTACTAACCCCTAATCTCGACTGATAATGGCCGAGGGTTCTGTGTCGGTACTCGATTTACCCCCATTACGAGGTAACCCCTTCGATCTTCGCCCTATTGAACCAAGTCGAGTAGAATACCTAGTTGGTCGAGACAAATTACTATCCGAATGCCGGGAGCACCTAATTTCCCAGACTCCGCGAATGTTACTATTAGTTGGCGATCGAGGCTCTGGACGAACTTCATTCCTAAATGCTCTAGCTTCTACTACATCACGCCGCCCATACATCGGACAATTTTGGCCAGAAGCGGATGATCCAGTTCAAGGAATTATTCACGAATTGTCAGTTCATTTTGGCGGCTTTGATATCCCGCCATCAATGCAACAGGTCTCAGATAAGATGGTAGAAATCCTTGACAAAGAAACTGGGACATTACCACTGATTGCTTTCGATTATCCTGCAAGTGTCGATTTGAACCAGGCACTATCTCGACTATCCCCTCTACTCCAAAGACTTCGGGCATTAGTCGTGGTAGTCCTAACCCCTGCTCAATTAGCCGGATTAGATGATGAGGTTTTGGACATCTACGATACCCCTCATCATTTACTTAATTTAGATGAGAAGCAAATCCAGATATTGAGTGACCGTAGAGTATCCCGCTCGGCTAAACATAAGTGGAATATCAGGCCTAGCCTACTCTCCGCAATACACAACCACACAGATGGCAATCCTCGCAGAGTTATTCGATTACTTCGTGATTTAATCGATGAAAGGCATAATCCCTCTGATGGAGGAACTCTTGATCGTTTAACGATATGGAGGGCGCCTCCAATTGAAACTGAAACTGAAATGATAGAAGAAGTTCCAGACAAAGAAATACCAGATTTTTCTGATTTTTCTGAAGAGTATCGATTCGATAACGATGAAGAAGAATCATCTGATTTTGAAGGATACACTACAGAGGATGATGATGAACCCGAGGATCTTTGGGTCGATGAAGAAGAGGAACTGGTTGAGGAAGAAGACGAAGATGAACCTACAACCTGGAATGATGAATTTGAAACTCCAGATGAAATATGGCATGCTCCTCAACAACCGGAACCAACGATTGTCGAAGAGGGTAGTTTGAATTTTGAAGAGGATTTGTCCGAATCGCAATCAGAGGAAGAGTATCAAAAAGCACCAGATGAATCTGGCTTTTACTATGTAGAAGAGGGCACTGAACCTCCAGAATTACCTGAGTCTAAGCGGCCAAAAGGGAATTTTGGCCGTCTCTTAAGTCGAACATTGCATACTAATGACAGAATGCCAACAACCGGTGATGATACTCCGATTCAAGTCGCTGAACCACACAAGAGTTTGGTGCCAAAGACTCCGGTAAGGGAAATGCCTCCCGCAAGTATAGAAGATGAACAATCTTCGGCGAGAATCGATACTTCTGTACAGTCTGGTGTCGAAGAGTCGGTTTTCCATGACGACCAGTCAGTTTGGATAGTCGATCAAGATTCCAAATCTACCTTGCCAGATAACCCTAGAGTATTCGAACCAATTGTGCCAGAACCAGAGCCAATTGTAGAAGAAATTGAAACGGAATGGTTCGTAGATGAGGGACCTGCTGAAGAAGTGCCTGAACCAATTCCCGAACCTGTTTTTGAGCCAGAAACCCCTCAGGTTAGCATTCCATCCATACCTCCTACTCCATCGCCTCCTCCTGTTCCAACTCCACCACCAACTCCTGTGCAAGTACCAGTACAAGTTCCGGTTTCATTAGGTCCAACATGGGAACCTGATTTACCATTCAACCCAATTGTCTTGCAAACACTAACCGAGGCCGAGCGAATGATTGTCGAGGCCTCGTCAACGCGCGAAGTATCTCCTTCGGATAACGAACTACAAGCTCGCTTAGAAGTCGGGCGTTCCCGTCTCTCGCAGATTTACAATGGAATGCGACGCAAGGGTCTTCTGTCGGTAAGGAAGCAAGGTAGAACTCGATACTTCAAACTCAGCGAGGCTGCAAATCTGCACTTGCGCGGAGCGCCACAGGAGGCTGCATAATGTCAAACAAAGGTTCTACGGTAACGAAAGAAAAAGTCGAGAAGTATCTCGAATTAACAGCAGAAGCACGAGGAAAAGCAACACAGATTGCAGAGTCTGAAGAAGATCTAGCCAGACTTGATTCAATGATGAGAATGTGTGATGATTACCAAGCTGATGCCAAGCATTTCCTAGAACAGGGAGATTTGGTGCGAGCCTTTGGAGCAATAAATTACGCACATGCTTGGATTGATGCTGCTGTTAGGATCGGCTTGATGGACGGGCATGACGATGATCGCCTCTTCACCCTTCCATGACGGCCAACAATTATCTCCTTCATGTTTCGAGGTGAATACAATGTCCAATTGTCTCGAAGATTTTCCCGATAAATTAGAACCAAGTTTTTCTTGTTTTCAAGACTCAATGTCTGCAGGACCTGCCTCAGGTATTCTAATCTTGATACTTGGAATTCCTTTAATTGGAATAGTTAAGAGATATTTACGAAGGTTGCTCGACAAAACCGAGTTTGATGTAGGGCTAGAAAATTTTCTTTTCCGAATTGCAAATGTCGTATTATGGGCGGTTATTATCCTAACCGCAGCAAATGAATTCGGAATAAATGTCACAGGTTTGGTTGTCGGTTTAGGGTTTGTAGGATTAGCAGTAGCCTTTGCAGCACAAGATACCGTAGAGAATGTAATTGCTGGTATTTTCATCATAATTGACAGACCATTCAGAGAAGGGGAGAGAATTCTACTCCCGAAGAGCCTAGGCGGGACTTATTCAAAATGGGGTGATGTTAGTTACATTGGTTTGAGGACTACCAGAGTAAGATCAACAGATGGAGTCTTACTTACGGTTCCAAACAAGATTTTGACAAAAGATGCCGTAGCAAATTTCAGTCACAGTTCGGATATGGAACTTAGGGTAAGAATCAGGCTTGGACTTACTGCAACTTGGGCGAACGTCACAAAGGCGGAAGACATTGTACAAGATATTGCAGATAATCATCCAGACATCGTTAGCAAACCAAAACCACCAGAGGTTGTTTTGAGAGGATTCGGAGACCAAGAAATAGTTATGGAGATACGATATTATGTGGACCATGCAAAGAAAATGAGGCCTTCTAAATCATTCTTTGTTACTGAGATATTGAGAAGATTCGAGGAAAATGGAGTGACCTTAGCCTTCCCTGTTCGAGTCAATATGAATAGTGATGTGAATCTAGAAGATCTTGGATTCTAAGCGATTTATCATGCTCCCCCTGAAGAAGGTAAGGCAATTCCTAAAATTAGCAAAAATAGTATAGATTTTCTATTTTTCTTTTCATATTAGGAAACTAACCTTAGACAAGGCCCACTGTTCGCCGAAATAATTTATTCATCAAACACTTAATCCGTACACAGATTCATAATATTCATCGTTTTCGGGCAGACAATGCGTATCATAGTAACAATGATGATTCTACTAATCCTTCTATCGCCTTTGTCAGGTTGCGTTGGCGATGATAGTTCAGAGGAACTGGATAATGTTGATCCAATTCCGGACTTAACCGCACCCAACCAACACGGTGAGAATATCACCCTCTCTGAGTTCCGAGGGACAATGTTAGTGATTTTGTTCAATGCTGCTGATTGGTGCGGTATTTGCAATGATGAAGCTAATCGGACAGAGGAATTGTTGCAGTCAATGGAGGGTCTCGACGATAGGTATAGCGTCAGTTTTGTTGAACTTCTCAGGGATAATGCAGAAGGGACTACGATTGCATCTCAGGAAGACGCAATGAACTGGTCTGAGTATAGTAACAACAGCCATTCAGTTCTTCATGGTCAAGCCACCAGAGATTACA